>JAZFUB010000141.1:0-13602 GCA_036447015.1 Thermoguttaceae bacterium
GACGTGCCACCCGAGAGAAATGATCAATCCTCGAAACTCACCGACCGTGCCACTGCGTCGTCAAGTCGGGCAAGATACTCACTTCGGGCAATCTCAACGGCCCCGAACCGATCTGTATGGGGGGTTAGCTGCTGGATGTCCAGCAGCGTGTAGCCCCGGGCCTTCAGGTGGTCGACCAAATGCACCAGGGCCACCTTCGAGGCGTCCGTGACTCGATAGAACATCGACTCGGCCGCAAATAGCCCCCCGATGGACACACCGTACGTTCCGCCCGCCAGACGGCCGTCGTCCCAGGCCTCCACACTATGGGCATGACCGAGCCGATGCAGCCGCTCGTAGGCCTCGATCATGTTTGGCGTGATCCACGTCCCCTCGGTGCGATTCTCGGATGTCGCGCAACCGTGAATCACGCCGGAGAAATCGCGATCGCGGGTGACCTCGAACCGCCCGCTACGACACGTCCGCTCAAGCCGGCCCGGCACATGGAACCGATCCAGCTCGATGACCGCTCGCGGATCGGGCGACCACCAGGCAACCGGCGCGTCGGGCGAATCCATCGGCCAAGGGAAAATGCCGTGCGAGTAGGCGTCCAACAGCCACTCGGGCGTGAGTTGGCCTCCGAACCCGATGAGCCCTTCCGGGTCGACCGTCTCGGCCGGCGGAAAGAATCGCGATGGAGGCACGTTGGGCAAGTCGGGAATCCCTTACAATAGAGGGTCTCCGAGAATTCCAAGCCCACGGGCGGCGGCCCGTGGGACTCGCTCGATGAGGTCCCACGGGTCGCCGCCCGTGGGCTTGGGGGGGCACATCTGCGGTGCAGCGGAATTCTCGGGCGGCCCTCTTACGATAGCCCCTGGACATCGTTCGCACAAGCGAAAACTTGCTTCGCGCCGAGGCGTCTGCTAGGATATAGAACCCTATCTGCCGCGTCTCGCACGCCGCATAGGCTCGAACTTGCACTGCCACGAAGACGGAGGAAATGAACGATGAAACGAAGCATGATCTGTTTGGCAACGATTCTCTCGATGGGGATTCTTTCAATGGCCACACCCGCGTTGGCGGACGTCGTCGAGCTGGTCGAGTCCTCGGGAGTCAAAGGCGGGCTGATCGTTCATCTCGGATGCGGCGACGGGCAGGACACGGCCCGACTGCGAATCAACGAGCGATACCTGGTCCAAGGACTGGACGTCGACGACGCGAAAGTGCGCGAGGCACGAAAGCGGCTCCTTGCCGCCGAAATCAACGGCAAGGTTTCCGTCCATCGGTTCGACGGCAAGCATCTGCCCTATGTCGACAACCTGGTCAACCTGATCGTCTCGGAAGGACCGACCGACGTCTCCGGGCAGGAAATCATGCGAGTGCTCAGTCCGCTCGGCGTGGCACTGATCGACGGCCGGAAGATCGTCAAGCCGTGGCCCAGTCAAATCGACGAATGGAACCACTTCCTGCACGGGCCGGACAACAACGCGGTGGCCAAGGACCGTGTGGCAAAGGCACCCCGATCGTTGCAGTGGGTCTCCGGGCCGCGCTGGGGTCGAAGTCATGAAGAGATGGCGAGCATGAGTGCGGCCGTGTCGGCGAAAGGACGCGTCTTCTTCATCGTCGACGAAGCACCGCTGGCATCGATCCGTTATTCGGCCGACTGGAAATTGGTCGCTCGCGACGGCTTCAACGGAACGCTGCTCTGGAAACGGGACATCGCGAAGTGGAACGATCACCTGCGTCACTTCCGCTCGGGTCCGGTCCACCTGCCGCGCCGGTTGGTCGCCATCGGAGAAACCGTCTATGCGACGTTGGGGATCGACGCACCGGTCACGGCGATCGACGCGGCGACCGGCGAGACCTTGCAGGTCTACGAGGGAACCGAGCGGACCGAAGAGATACTCGTCGACAACGGCGTGCTGTATGTCGTCGTTGGCACCTCGGAAGTGAGTCGCCGAGGCGGCGGGCTGTATCGCCGCGGCGAACCGGATCCGACCAAGTTCCGATACCTGGCGGCCATCGATACGGCGACCGGCAAGACGCTATGGAAGGATACATGTCCCGACGGCGAGTTCCTGTTGCCGCTGACGCTCACCGTTGGCCGAGAGAGCGTCTTCTACCAGAGCACGTTCGGCATGGTGCGGCTCGACGCCCGATCGGGCAAAGTCCTTTGGAAGACCCGGCGGCAAACGCCGTCGATGCGAATGGCCTTTTCGGCTCCCACCGTGGTAGCCACCGACGAAGTGCTGCTCTCTTCCGATCGAGTTGCGGCCGACGACAATGCCGCCGCCGGCTCCGTCGAGTGGGGTGTACACGGCTGGAACGAGCCCGGCTTCGCACGCGGTGGGAAGACGATGCTTCGGGCCTACTCCGTCGAGACGGGCGAAGAAATCTGGTCGGCCCCCGCTAGCGAAACGTACAACTCGCCGGTCGACGTCTTCGTCATCGACGACACGGTTTGGGTCGGCACCAACTTCAAGGGATACGACCTGAAGACGGGCGAACTGAAGAGGGAATTGACCTGGAAAGGCGATCGCGTCGGCATGGCACATCACCGCTGCTATCGCAACAAGGCGACCGAAGATTTCATCTTCACCGGCCGATCCGGCATCGAAGTCGTCAGCCTCGAAGACGGGTGGCAAGGGAACAATAGCTGGATTCGCGGGACATGCCAGTACGGGATCATGCCGAGCAACGGCCTGCTCTATGCACCGCCCGACGCGTGTGCCTGTTTCCTCAAGGTCAAGGTTCCGGGCTTCTTCGCCGCGGCACCACGACGGGCCGATCCGACCGAGGCGGAGCAGCAGATGCCGCGGCTGGAAAAGGGGTCCGCCTATGGAAAACTCTCCGCAGCCACGTCGGCGTCTTCCGACTGGCCCACGTATCGCTGCGACGTCGCGCGTAGCGGATCCGCATCGACCGACGTGCCGAAGACGTTGAAGAAGAACTGGTCGGTCGGGATCGGCGGACGGCTCACGCAGCCGGTCGTTGCCGGCGGCCGGATGATTGTGGCCTCGACCGATGCCCACACGGTTTATGCCCTCGATGCGACCGGCGGCAAAACGCTTTGGACCTACACGGCCGGTGGGCGGATCGATAGTTCGCCGACGCTCTACAAAGGGACCGTGCTGTTCGGGTCGGCCGACGGTTGGGTCTACTGTCTGCGGGCCGCTGACGGCTCGCTCGCATGGCGGTTCCGTGCGGCACCCCAAGAGCGTCAGGCCGGAGTGTTCGAGCAGCTTGAATCGGTTTGGCCCGTGCATGGGGCCGTGCTCGTGCAGAACGACACGCTTTACGTGACGGCCGGACGCACGAGCTATCTCGACGGCGGAATCGTGCTCTATCGGATCGATCCCGCCTCGGGCAAGGAACTCTCGCGAACGGCCGTCTATCACTTGGATCCCGAGACGAGCCGACAAACGGGCGTCGAGCCGACCCAGGGCTTCGACATGGAAGGGACCGGCTCGGATATCCTCGTCGGCAACGGCGAATCGGTCTTCCTCAGGCACTTCACCTTCGATCGCGACGGCCGGGAAATCGACGAGAAGATACCGCACCTCTTCTCGATCACCGGGCTGGCGTTGGAAGAATGGTTCGTCCGCTCCTATTGGATCTTGGGAACGCAGACCGGCGCCGGTTGGGGCGCTTGGGCTCGGACCGTCGGGCAGGCTCCCACCGCTCGGATCTTGTCTTTCGATGAGAATCACGTCTATGGCTACGGCCGCGAAACGATTTCCAGCGCCGCGGTCGGACACCGGGCCGATGCGTATCACTTGTTCAGCAAGAACCGCATCGTCACACCGCCGGAACCGGCCGCCGGCAACTCGAAGAACCAACGTCGCGGCAACGCAAAACCGAAAACGCCCGCCCCGGCACCCGTCTGGTCGGACGCCCAATCGCTGATCGTTCGGGCCATGGTGCTCGCCGGCGACCGTCTGGTCGTCGCCGGACCGCCCGACCTGACCGAAAAGGACCCGGCCCTGTTGGCGTACCAGAACGAGGAGGAAGCCCTTGCCGGATTCCGAGGAGAGCGGGGCGTGTTGCTACGCGTCGTGTCGGCCACGGATGGAGCGACCCTCTCCGAACAGAAGCTGCCGGCCATGCCGACCTTCGACGGCATGTCGGCCGCCGACGGCAAGCTCTATATTTCGCTGAGAGACGGAACCGTGCAGTGCTGGGGCGAGTAGGAAAATGTAGGGTGCGTCTGGACGCACCACTTCGGAATCAGGAGCGGGATGGCAGTCCATGGTGCGTCCAGACGCACCCTACGGTGTCGCCAACCCACTAAAAACCACGCAGATGCGTACTCTCCCGTCGTGGCAGCCCTTCCTTGGGCGTCCGGCGGAGAACCCGATATTCGATCCCGTGCGCTTCGCAGAAGCTGCTCTTCTCGGGCCGGTCGCCGTCTTCGTTGACCGCGTAGATATCGGGTTTGATGCGATCGATTTCAGGTTCGGCATCCAACCAACCGTCACCCGAGGAAATCAGGGCCCGGCACACGTGGCGAATCGCCCCGACCATGTACCTTCGCTCCTGCTGGGAGAACATCGGGTGTCCTTCGCCTTTGAGGAGCCGGATGTTGGCGTCATGACCGACGACCACGTAGAGGTCGCCCAACTGGGAAACCTCCTCGAAGAACCGGACGTGGCCCGAGTGAAACCAATCGTAGCAGCCCGTGACGATCACCTTCTTGCGCGACAGGGACGATTCGGGCGCGTCGATCGGATCTTCCGGGAACCCTTGCAGTTGATCCTCTGAAAGCACGCGATATTCTATATGGCTGGAACGACAGAAGGCCCGCTTGGCATCGCTGTCTTGCGTCGAGTCGACCACCCAGACGGTCGACCGGTCGACGGCCTCGGCGGGCAAGGCGTCGGGCTCGGCCGATGCGTCGCAGACGGTCACCCGATCCACGTACCGTAGCGCCTCGAGGAAGTAGAGGCGCTCCGACTCGGGAAACTCGGGGGTCTTTCCTTCGAGGCTCTCGACTGTTTTGTCCGACCACAACCGGACGTGGACGGGTCCGATCTTGGCCGCTTCCTGCAGGAACCGCACCTGCGTGGAGCGGAAATCATCGAAACTACCCGAGACAACGACTCGGCTCATGGCTGTTCCCCTCTCTCGTCGGCGATCCGCACATTCACACGCAACGCGCCGGGAACCGGTTCTTCAGACACGACATACAGATATCCGCCGCCGCAGCCGGAGTACATCGCGCCGAGGTACTTCGCCTGGTAGTGCTTCATGATGCCGACCAGGTTGACTTGGACGGTCGGGTGGCGGACCACGTGCGGCAGGATCGCCGCCCAACATTCCATGCACTGGTTCATCGATTGGCCCAAGCCGCTGACGTCCCGACCGACGATCGCGTCGTAGCAATCGCGGCCCGATTGTCCTAGCCAGCGAATCCAGTCGGTGTCGAGGTTCTTGATACCAAGCGGATTGTAGCCGTCCGGCCGGGCCGCGATCGGAACCATGTGGATCACGTCTTCGAGCCATCGGGCAATCACCGGGTCGTTGTTCGACTCGATCCGGCACGGAAAGATCCCACCTTCATGCTCGAAATCGAAATCGAGACGGTTCACGCCAGGGTAGATCAGGCCGATCATGTCCTGCGAACCGGAAGGCTCGGGCTTTCCCCGATTCTCTTCGGCGTAGAGTTCCCGAACCAACTCGGCCGGGTCGCGGTCGGGTAGCTTGCCGTTCCAAAGCGCCCCGGCCACATTGCGCGTGCCGGTCGCCATGCCGGCCCGTTCCATGAACCACGACGTCGGTTCCAAGGCAACGACGACCATCGACCCCGGCGGCGTCGGATTGTGCCGAGAGACGAAAGGCTGGTCGATCCACCCGCCGGCAAAGGCCATGCGATAGGGGATTTCACCGATCGGGTCAGGTTCATAGTACATATCAATGAAGCCCATTTCCAGAGTGAACTTGTTGGCCGCTGGGCTTGCCCCGCGCTGGGTCGGCAGAATCTACAGGCAAAACAGCGCGGGGCAAGCCCAGCGGCTAACGAATATCTAACGTTAGCGAAACATGTCACTTCGACGTCGCGCGAAAGCACTAACTGATCGTTCGCTTGCCCGCCTTACGATCTTCGTACTGTTGCTCGATCCAGGCGTAGGTCTTGGCCAGTCCGTCGCGTAGCGGCGTGGCGGGCTCCCAGTCGAGGATCCGCTTGATCATCGTGTTGTCGCTGTTGCGGCCGGCCACGCCCTTCGGCGCGTCGAGCTTGTAGTTGCGCTGGAGCGTCACACCGCCGGCCTCTTCGGCCAGGCCGACCAGTTCGTTGACCGAGACCAGTTCGCTCGAGCCGAGGTTGATCGGCTCGGCGATCAGGTCCTCGCAGTGGGTGATCGTGTCGATGCCTTTCGTGCAGTCGTCGATGTACATGAAACTTCGCGTTTGGGTGCCGTCGCCCCAAATCTCGATCGTACCGGTCTGCTGGTCCTTGGCTTCGATCACCTTGCGGCAGATGGCGGCCGGGGCTTTCTCTCGACCACCGTCCCAAGTCCCATTCGGGCCGTAGACGTTGTGGAATCGGGCGATGAACGTTTTCATTCCCCGTTCGGCCCAATACTCCTGGCAGAACATTTCCGACATGAGCTTTTCCCAGCCATAGCCCCGCTCGGCCATGGCCGGATAGGCGTCGGACTCCTTCAGGGCCGTGACGTTGGCGTCCTCTTGCAGTTGAGTGTTATAGGCACAGGCCGAGGAGGAGAAGAAGTATCGCTGGGCACCGGCCCGATAGGCCGCTTCGATCATGTGCGTGTTGACGAGGATGCTGCGGAGACACTCGATGCGGAACTTCTCGATGAACCCCATGCCACCCATGTCGGCCGCCAGATTGTAGACCTCGACGGCCCCTTCGCAAGCCTTTTTGCAGTTCTTTTCGTTGCTCAGGTCGAGGCACAGGCTCTCGACGGCGGGCACACGCTGATACCAGTCGGGCAGCGGTTTCTTGTCGATCGCTCGAATTCGGGTGAATCCCCGGTCATGGAAATAGCGAACCAGCGACCCGGCGATGAACCCGCCGGCCCCGCCGATGACAATCAGGTCGTCTTTGTTCGGTCGATTTGCGTTGTTTTCTGGCATGGATGGGCCTCTCTTCAAAACTCGCTTCTTTTGTCTTGGCAGGTCGGAGACGCCCCAGAAGGGGAGCCATCGAGGATATTAAGGATAAGGTTTTACACCCAATTCGGCTATGGCCAACTGTGGCAGATTCTCCGGAAGAGCGAAGAAAGTAGGGTGGGCACCGCCCACCAAGAACCAGAGGGAACATGTCAAGCGAGTTTTGGTGGGCAGTGCCCACCCTACGGCTCGATTTTGCGGCAAGCCGTACGACGTCTGTTTCACGGCCGATTCATTGCCGGCGAAAATGCGTTTTCCGCGTCAATCAGCGTGCCCACGCGATCGGTGTTGCAATATCGATACACCCCGTATGACCCCACCGACCCTCTCCCGGCAAAAAGTTTGGTTTATCCGGTAATTCGGCAGGACCGATACTGCCAAACGTCGCCGTCGGCGTGTACCACCTTGCTTTGTGGTAAGCGTGACGACCAACGCGCGGCGAACGATTCTTCGGGGGCCATCGTGTTGGGGACCGGCTTCCGGCAACGCTCCTGCAATGTGGGATATCAAGATGGCCAAACGATTCACTAACGCAGTCTCCGGAACTTGCACGCTTCTTCTGCTTTCCGCTTGTTGGCTTGCCGCCGGACCCCAATTCTCGGCAGCCCAAGAGCTGCCAGGCTTTTCGCCGGCGCAAGAGGCTCCGACGCGAAGCGTGGATCTTCGAAACGTCTGGGGCGCTGCCGCCGAGGCCTCGCCCGAGGCTCTTGCCAATGCCGACGCCCTGATCGACTGGATCGTCGAACCGGAGATCACTCTGGACGTCGATCCGCGGCGTTCGAAGATCATCCGCACGAAGCGGCCCGTCTCGCGGGTGTCGGTCACCGACCCGCAGATTCTCGAGGTGGTTCAATTCAGCCCGAGCGAGTTCGAACTGATCGGCGGCCTAACGGGCCAGACGAGCTTGACGTTCTGGTTCGAGCAGCCCGGGCAACCGAGTCGGATGTTGCGTTATCTGGTTCGGGTGTCGCCCAACGAGGCGATCGAGGATCGGCGCAAGATCGAATACCACGTGTTGGAGAAGAAGATCAACGAACTCTTTCCCGACAGCATGGTGCAGCTCATACCCGTGGCGGACAAACTGATCATCAAGGGCCAACCTCGCGATGCCGCGGCCGCGGCCCAGATCTTGGCCTTGGTTCGCGGCCAGGCTCCCGATCCGTCGGGCGGCTTGGGCGCCGGGGCTCGGCTGAACAAGGGACTGGCGGCCCAACCTTTCCCGGGCACTTCGGAACTTCCACCCGCCAGCGTGATCAATCTGATGCAAGTGACCGGCGAAATGCAGGTCCTGCTCAAGGTGCGCGTGGCCGAGTTGAGCCGAACGGCCTTGCGCGAGATGGGATCCGAGTTCAACATCGACGCCGGCGATTTCCTGTTCGACTCGTTCCTAGGTATCAGCGGCCCGGTCCGCGCCGTGCTGGACGCCGACGAGGTCCGATTCCTGCTCGAAGCGTTGAGCACGAACAGCTACTCGAAGATCCTGGCGGAACCGAACCTGGTGACGCTCAGCGGGCATACGGCCTATTTCCTGGCCGGCGGCGAGTTCGCCGTGCCGGTGGTGGTCGGCGTCGAAGGTGCCGCCGCGGTAACGACCAGTTTCCGTGCGTTCGGCACCCAGTTGACTTTCACGCCCACCGTGCTCGACAAGGATCGAATCCGGCTGGTCGTCGCGCCTTCGTTCAGTTCGATCAACGAAGCGAACACCGTCGACGGCATTCCCGGCCTCGACACCCGGTCGGTCAGCACGACGGTCGATCTTCGCGAGGGCCAATGGCTGGCGATCGCCGGATTGTTGCAGGACCAACAGGCGGGCAGCATTGTCCGTGTTCCGTGGCTCGGCGACATTCCTGTGCTCGGCACGCTCTTCAGCAAGAGGGAAATCCGGCGTGAGGAGACCGAACTGCTCGTGCTGGTCAGCCCCGAATTGGTCCACCCCTTGGAGGCCGAAGAGGCGCCGCTGATTCTGCCCGGCATGGAAGTGACCGAGCCGGGTGACCTCGACTTCTTCGTCGGCGGGCGGTACGAAGGGCATCCGAACTGCGAGCACCGCAGCACCGTTTGGCCGTTGCATCAGCGTACGATGTTGGAGGCACGTTGCGAGGCCAAACGCCAGGCACGCTATCAGCATTCCGAAAACTACTTCATCCAAGGCGCTCATGGATTTTCCCGGTAGCCACTTCCCAAAGAACTGAGAAACTGACCCCGAAATACCGACCCCATGCGGGCTTCTTAAGGAGACGACAATGAGTCGATCGAAACACGGACTGACCCGAACCTTCGCCGCGGCACTCTGTCTGACGGGCCTTCTGATGACAGGTTGTCAGTCGTGGAAGGACTACTACGTTCCTCCGCCACCGCCCGAGCCGCTGGGCGCGCTGAGCGATTCCGTCTGGCAGAACCAGGAAGTGACGGCCGAGGCGTCGAAGTTCATGGTCTTCGAGCATGAGTTCAAAATGGGCTCCGAGCGGCTGAACATGGGCGGCGAGGACCACGTGAAACAGATCGCCGTCCGGCTTCAAAACGGCCAAGACTCCTGGGTCATGGTTCAACGGAGCATGTCGTCGGCGCGGCCCGACACGGAATATCAGTATCGGGTGCATCCCAATCCCGAACTCGATCTGCGACGTCGCGAGATCCTCGTGCGGTCGTTGACCGCCATGGGTGTCGCCGACGCCGAACAACGGGTGATCGTCGCGCCGGCACTGTCGCCGGGTGCCACGGCCAACGAAGCGGTGGCCTCCTATTACCGGGGGCTGAGCGCTTCGGACACCAGTAGCGTCGGGATCGGCGGCGGCGGGGGCTTCGGTGGGTTCCTCTTCCGCGGGGCGCGATAACGGTGCTGCGACGTTGGACCTATTCGACATTCAGGGGCAAACATGGCAGATCACACACTCCAACGGATTCTCGGGCGACGAATCACGCGTCTGTTCGGCTCGATGCTCCTCGGACTTATCGCGACGGCCCTGGGCTGTTCGCAAAGCGGTGTTCGTTCGCCGCGCAAACTGCTCGACGGCCTTTGGAGCGAGGCACCATCTCGGACCGCACGAACGGCCTCGATAGGCGACCTCTCGTCGATCGAGCCGCGCGAACACACGATCGACGACCTGCTGTCGTTCGCCCGACTGAGCGAACATCGCCGGCAGAACGATCAGGCCGAGAAACTCTACCGCACGGCGATCGAGCGCGAGCCGCAAAACCCGATGCCCTATCACCGCCTGGGCGTGATGCGTGCGAAGGAAGGGAAGTTCGAGGAGGCCGACGAACTGTTCTTGCAGGCCCTTCGAATCACGCCTTCCGATGCGGATTTGATCAGCGACATCGGCTACTGCTACTATCTGCAAAACCGCCTGGACGAAGCCGGTCGGGTCCTGGAGCGGGCGTTCGAGATGCGGCCCGACGACCCGGCAATCGGCAACAACCTGGCGATGGTTCTGGGGGAACAGGGCCGCTACGACGAATGTTTTGCGATGTTCCATCGCGTGGGAAGCGAGGAGCAGGCCCATGCGAACATGGCCTTCATTCACGCGCAGCACGGGAATCTGGACCGCGCCAAGGCGAACTACAGCCGGGCGTTGACGCTCAATCAGACGCTACGACCGGCCGCCGAGGCGATGGTCCAATTGGCCCGATACGAACGATTCCATGCGCCGTCGCCCGCCGAGGGACCGACACCTCGCAACGAGTTCTCCGTGACGCAAACGGTCTCCGCATGGCCGCGAGCCGAACAGGTTTCGCCGGGTCATGCCGTGCCGCTGCCGATGGCACGCATCGAGACCGTGCGACCAACCAGTTTCGAGCAGGGCGTCGTTGCCGGCCAGGCGGTAAGGTGGTAGTTCGCCATCCAAACGATGCTTCCGACCCAACGTCGGGCAAGCCCCAACACCGTTTAAGATGCGCTGTTAGCCCCGTCGCCTGCGACGGGTTCATTGTGGAATCCAACGTATTGTCCGGTCGCAGGCGACCGGGCTAACACGGTTTGCCACACTAGACTAAACGGTATTGGGGCAAGCCCGACGGCTAACATCACCGCCGCGTATCTTCCCACACCGGCGCGGTGAACCGATCGGCGAGGCTCTCTTCGGTGCCGAGACTGGCCGGGACGAGGATCCCGCCCTCTTGATTCTCTCGCACCACGAAGTTGCTCAACTCCATAACGGCGGGCGTCAGCAGCAACATATAGACGGGCGGCGCCAGGCAGAAGACCAGCGGCATGAGCATCTTGATCGCCGTCTTGTTTCCACGTTCCTCGGCCCGATGACGCATCCCCCGGCGCAACCCGTCGCCGAACTGCTCGAAGGCCGCCGCCACACTGCTGCCGTGGCTGTCGGTTTGCCGGACCATGGCCGTGAGCGATTGCACGTCGGGCGTGTCGACCCGATCGGCGAACTGAGTGAGGGCCGCGTCGAGTGACCCCGCCTCCATGTGGCGGCCGAGGATCCGCAACTCGCGGGCCAGGTCGCAGTGGGTCGCATCCAATTCGGTACTGACTCGGATCAACGTCCGTTGCAGCGGCAATCCGCCGGCCATGCACATCGTGATCATGTCGAGCGCGTCGGGTAGGCTGTCTTGGATCCGTTGCAGGCGTGCCTTGGCCTTGGCTCGGAGGATCAAGGCCGGCACGCCGTAGAAAAGGAGGGCGCCGAAGACCCCGATGGCGGCCAACTTCATCTCCGTGCTTGGATCGAGGTCGGTCGACGCGACGATCAGTGTGCCCAGCAACAGGAGCCAACCGACCGAAGTCGCATTGCGAAGCGAGGCGAATTCCTCGAAGGCATAGCGATGATAGAAGCCGGCACGCTGAAGGTCCTTGCGCACATTCGCTTTCGAGACGGCATTGCACGGCACCAGACCGGCCAGGGCGCGGGTGAGCGGTCCGAACACGAGCGGCCGATAACGACCGTCGCTGAAGATTTCATTCTCCCGACTCTTGCGTCCCCGGACCAGCGGCAAGGCAAGGCCGTAGCACAAAGCGGTAGCGACAAAAAAGACGGCGATTGGTAGCAGGGTCATCGGTATGCGAGCCTCCCCCGGGTATCAATAGGTCGGTTTGAGCAGACGAACGGTCCAAATGAGCCCGACCGTCTCCAGGACGATCGAGAAGATCAGCAGCGATTGTCCCAGCGGGGACTCCAACATGGTTCGGATATAGTCGGGCTGGAAGAAGAACATGTAGAGGAATAGGAGCGGCCCGATGGCGCCGATCAGCATGGCCGAGAGGCGTCCGGCGCCGGTCATGGCCCGAAGCTGCCGACGATAGGCGAGCCGATCGCGAGCGACGGCGGCAAGCCGTTCGAGCACTTTGGCCACATTGCCGCCCGTCTCGCGATGGACGCTCAGCGTGGCGGTGAAGATCCGCACGTCGAACAGGCGCACTCGGTCGACGAGCGACCGCATCACGACCGTCAGCGGCAGCCCCATGTCGAGTTGTTTCGCACAGAAGCGGAACTCGCCGGCCAGCGGATCGGGGCTTCGCCGGCCGACCAGTTCGACGGCCTGGTCGAGGCTCTGCCCGGCCTGCATCCCCCGGGCAAGCATGTCGAGTGCCGTGGGTAGCTGGTCCTGTAGGAGTCGAATGCGCCCGGTGCGGCGGATCATGTAGTAGCCCAATGCGGCCGTCATCCCGATCAACAGGCCGACCAGGGCCGAGACCGGATGCTCGTTCCAGACGAACATGGCCGACCCGACGACCACACCGCAGAAGACCAGCAGCAACGCCGCCTCGGTCGCAGTGATCGCCATGCCGGCTTCCTTGATCAGCAGCAGGAACCATCGATCGAAGCCCTCGACCGGGCCGCGGGCAGCGTCGTCGGAGGCGGTTCGTGGCAACCGCCGCAAGCGAATGGGGGCCGGCGCTCCGTCGCGTTTGCGTCTGCCCAGTCGAACACAAATGTCCCTAACGGCCAAAATGACCGCCCCACAGGCCGACGCCAGTGCAAAAAAGACGACCAAGCCAATCACCGAAGTATTCATAATGGTCTCTCCCGAAGGTTTCGTTTTCTATCGTCCGTTTAGCTGTCGCCGGCACGGCGACTTCGTTGAAAGTGTGTTGACACGTCAAGTCGCCGTGCCGGCGACGGCTAAACGGGGAAGCCGCTAGACCGTCAAGCGAGAACCCGTTTCTCGAACAGTTCTTCCGCGAAGTCGACGCCTGCGGCCGCGAATCGTTCGACACAGGTGGGGCGATACCCGGCCGCGTGGAACTCGCCGGTCGCTCGGCCCGAATCGTCCATGCCGCCGACCCGAAAACTGAAGATGTCTTCCATGCGGTAATCGCCGTTTTCGATGCCGACGATCTCGGAGATTCGGGTGATCCGCCGCACGCCGCCCTTGAGCCGCGCCAGGTGGACGACCAGCCGGATCCCGGCGGCAATGTATTGACGCACGACCGCAATGGGCAGTTCCAGGGCCGTCATCGCGACCATCATCTCCAACCGCGACAACGCGTCGCGCGTATCGTTGGCATGGATCGTCGTGAGCGAACCTTCGTGC
>JAZFUB010000142.1:0-4967 GCA_036447015.1 Thermoguttaceae bacterium
GCAGAACCTCCAACTGCACTTGCAGCGGATCGACGAGGCCCGGCAACAAGGGGCCGATCTGATCGTCTTTCCCGAACTTTCGCTGACCGGATATTGCCTTCGCGACATGGTCCCCGACGTGGCGATCGGTCGCGATTGGCCCGAGATCCACGAGCTTGCCGAGGCGGCTGGTGCCGGTTCGCTGGTAGTCGGGCTGGTCGAGGAATCGGCGCGAAACCGATTCTTCAACGCGGCCCTCTACGGCGAGGGTGGGCAAGTCGTCCACGTGCATCGAAAGGTCTATCTGCCGACCTACGGCCTGTTCGACGAGCGACGCTACTTCGCTCCCGGCAATCGGATCGAGGCGTTCGACACGGTGCGGTTCGGTCGCGTGGGAATCCTCATCTGCGAAGACCTTTGGCATTTGTCGGCCGTCGCGATCATGCAGGCCGAAGAGGTCGACGTGCTGATCTGCGTGGCCAGTTCGCCCGCCCGCGGTGTGGCCGGTCCGCACATCGATACGGCCGAAACGTATGGCCGGCTTTGCGAGACGTTTGCCCAACTGTTGGGCGCGGTCGTCATCCTCGTCAACCGCGTGGGCTTCGAGGACGGGCTTTGTTTCTGGGGCGGCAGCATGGTCGTCGGCCCGGATGGACGTCGCATCGCCGAGGCACCGATGCTCGACGAGGCCCTGACCATGGCCACCGTCGATCTGGCCGACCTGCGGCGACAACGCCTGATCGCTCCACTGGGACGCGACGAACGGCTGTTGGTCGTCATCGAAGAACTCAACCGGATCAAACGGCAACGTTATGACTCCTAACAACCCCGACGCCAATAAGAACACTGACGCAAACCTGACGATCAATCCCGAACTGGTCACCGAGATCCTCTGCCGATTCGTTCGCAACGAGATCCATCGGGCCGGGTTCCAACGGGCCGTGGTCGGGCTGTCCGGCGGTATCGATTCGAGCGTGGTCACCTATCTGGTCGCCCGATCGATGGGGCCGGAGAATGTGCTGGCGGTGACCATCCCTTATAAGACCTCGAGCGAGGCCACCCGGCGCGACAGCCAAACGATCCTCGATGCCTTGGGCGTGCAGACGGTCGACGTGCCGATCACGGAGCAGATCGACGCCTATTTCTCGCAGTTCCCCGACGCCTCGCAGTTGCGGCGGGCAAACAAGTGTGCCCGGGAGCGAATGACCGTGCTCTACGACCAAAGCGCCGCATTCGGGGCGCTGGTCGCCGGCACGAGCAACAAGAGCGAACTGCTGCTGGGCTACGGCACCCAGTTCGGCGACATGGCCTCGGCGGTCAATCCGATCGGCGATCTGTACAAGACCCAGCTTTATGCGTTGGCCACCTACTTGGGCGTCCCCGAGGCGATCCTGGCGAAGACGCCCACCGGTGATCTTTGGGTCGGCCAGACCGACGAGGACGAGTTGGGGTTCAGCTACGCCGAAGTCGACCGGCTATTGGTCCTGACGGTCGATCGCCGTTGGCGCCGGGCGGAACTGATCGAGGCCGGCTTCGACGCCGATTTCGTCGACCGCGTGGCCGGCATGGTCCGCCGCAACCACTACAAACGCCGCATGCCGGTGATCGCCAAGCTGTCGCACCGCACCATGGACCGCGACTTCCGCTACGCCCGTGACTGGGGCACGTAGGGTGGGCACTGCCCACCAAAACTCACTTGATGTGTTCCTCTTGGTTCTCGGTGGGCTTGGAAGGTGTTCGTCCGTGCGTTGGATTCCCGACCGGTCTTACGCCAGATCCCGATCTTCGAACAGCAACAGCGCCACCAGCATGGCGACCGAACTGTAGAGGAAGCAGTAGACGGCCGCCCGGCCGACGTAGGACCAGGGCACCTCTTGGCCGGTGGAGATCGAGTTGTAGATGTTGAAATGGTCGAGCACCGGCAATATGGTGGCCAGGAATCCGCCGACGAACCCCACGATCTCGAGTTGCTCCGGGTCGGCTTGAGTCAGCATCGGCACCAGGTGGCCCAAGACATAGACCGACATGCAGATCACCAGGTTGGCCGTCATCGGCAGTCGGGTGGAAATGGCCACGCTGATCGACGTGAGCACCATCGCTTCGAGGAATGCCAAGACCAATCCCGGCACGATCTCTTTCATCTCGTAGGCACACTGCTCACGCGTCGGCGCGGGCTGGCCCGACTCGCGTGCGTCGTAGGCCACCTTGTACGACACGGTGGCGAGAAACAGCGAGCCGAGCACAATGAACAGGATGGCCACGGGACCGGCGATGCCGAGGAACTTGCCCAAGATGAAACTTCGCCGGGTGATCGGCTTCGACAACAGCGTCAGGGCCGTGCGCCCCTCGATTTCGTCGGCAATCGACACACTGGCCGTCCAAAGGGCCAAGAAAATCGACAGAACCATGATCAGCGTCAGGCCCGTGTCCTTGACCATCTTGATGTCTTCGCCGAACGTGTTGTACGGGATGAACGGGAAAAGGATCAGCGCGAACAGACCGATCGCCAGCACTACGTAGAAGAGCGGCTGCGAAAGGGCCTCCTTGGTGGTGGTCCGGGCGATGGCCGCGATCTTCGGCGCGGCCTGCTGCAACAGGAGATACGCGACGACGAGGATGGCCGCGGCGATGCCTGCCCCGACACCAACCATCCAGAGGGGGGTGGTCCAGTTCGTCGTCGTTGCGCCAAAAAGAAAAAAACTGGTTACCGGCAGGTCCATGGCCTTCTCACTCGCGAGGTGTTGCTTCTCGAAACGCTCTCTCGCGGTTGCCCGCGTGCGCGCAACCTCTCACCAACCCTACGCCAGGGCAGGCCACTTTGTTCGACAGTTGAACCATCGGTTGCCTAAAAACGGATTTCGAATCCCTCGAAGCTGCCCGAGGCCGACTCGGTCGTCGACCGGGTATCGCCGATATAATAGCCCATTTCCGAGGCAACCGTGTCGAGAAACCGCTGAACTTCGGCTGCGGCACCCTCGACGACCAACTGCACTCGGCCATCGGAGCGGTTCCTGACAAAGCCCATGACATCGAATCGTGCTGCCAGGCTGCGGACCGTATAGCGAAAACCGACCCCCTGGACCCTCCCAGAGTAGTAGATTTCGCGTCGCTCTTGGCCATCATGATCCGACACGACGTTTCCTCCCCCGAAACCGACCGCGTGCGAAGTCTCCATTATAGCGCCCTGACTGAAAACGAGCCAGTAGGGCTTTCGTCTCATATCGCCCCTGTCTCATATCGCTATTGACCCGATCGGCGTGAATTCCTACCCTTTCGACCCTCATGTTGGGTAATTCTCTGCGAATTTCGACGAGCATCGCGGTTCTGGCCGTCCTGACGATGGTAGCGGGGGCCGAGCCACCGGCTCTGCAACCGGCAGCCCAGCCGGGCGTGCTGCTGCTGCGCAACGGGCAAGTGATGGCGGGCCGGATCGCCCGGGCAGGCGACGTCTATTGCGTGGCACTGCCGCACGGTGAAATTCGCGTCAAGGCGATCAACGTCGAACTCTGTTGCCGGGATCTCGAAGAAGGCTATTGGCGAAAAAGGGCCTATCTGCGTGCCGGCAATGTCGACGATCACCTCCGCATGGCCCAATGGTGCCTCAGACACAATTTGTTGGGCCATGCAGGTCGGGAATTGGCCGATGCGATGGCCGTCGATCCGGCACACCCGATGCTCGGACTGCTCGAGCGTCGCCTTAGCAGTGCAAACAGTCTCCCTCGTCCGGCCTCGACAACGGCTCGCGCCGCGACGGAAACCGCCGATCCGGCACCCTCGTCCGACGAGTTGGATCGGATGGTCCGCGCCATGCCGGCGGGTACGGTCAAAACATTCGCGCAAACCGTCCAGCCGTTGCTGTTGAACAATTGCACGTCGATCGGCTGCCACGGCCCAACGTCCAAGACGCAACTGCGACTGATGCGAAGTTCGATCCGCACCGCACCCAGTCGACGACTGACGCAACGGAACTTGCACGCGACACTACAGTGCATCGACCCGAAACAACCGATGGCAAGTCGCCTGCTCACTACGCCGATCGGTCCGCACGGCACTTCCAAGACGGCCGTCTTCGCGGACCGGCAATCCGTTCAATACGGGCGTCTGGTCGAGTGGGTCCGGCGGGTCACCGCAGGTTCGCAACCGGCCGATGACGTCGCGGTTGTCCCCGCAGGAAACGCAGCGCCGACGGGCGACGAAAGCGTCTCCGCAGTCGTCTTCTACCAAAAGGATCCCGCCGATCTTCCGGAGCCCTCGATCAAACGTGGTGCACCGCTGCCCGGCTACGTCCCGGTCGATCCGTTCGACCCGGAACTGTTCAACCGCCGGTTCTTTCCAAAGTGATCGTGCGATTCTCCATCGAACACACGTTGGCGGGCGTCACACGTGGCGATGCCGAACTACAGGTGCAGTTCGACGACGTCTCTGTCGTGCAGCACGTAGTCGCCTTTCACGGTCGTCGCATCGTGGACGGCCGTGCCCCATACGCGTGCAAACTTCAGGCCTTCGACGTAATCCTTGTGGACCTGTCCGGCCATCTCCAGAAGCGTGCTGCCGCGACGAATGGTGAAGGGTCGTTCGAGATCCGCCTGCTTGGCCGAAGGAAGTTTCGTGTAGACGCGAACGACGTCCATGGCCTCATAGATCGCCGTCCGCAACGGCTCCAGACCCGTGCCCTGCTCTGCGGAAACGACGAATTCGCGAAAGTCGGTCGGGCAGAGTTCGTGCAGCAACTCCAGCCGCTCGGCCGCGTCGGAAACATCGATCTTGTTCGGCACAAGGAACGTCTGCGTATAGAAAAGCCCCACGTCCTCTTCGTCCAAGTACGACGTGGCCGCCAACCGGGTCTTCGTGGTGGAAAGCCGATCGAACACATCTTGAACCTGTTCGATGCCCTCATCGAGTTCCAGATCGACAACCAACAGCGCCAGATCGGCCGACCGGATCAGGCCGTGCAGATGGGTCTCGACATAGTCGGCCGTAATCGGCGG
>JAZFUB010000143.1:0-6114 GCA_036447015.1 Thermoguttaceae bacterium
TAGGTCGGTGGGTCCAAGCCTTCGAGTACCGGATTCAAGACTCGCACCATGTAGAGCTCCCAGCTTCGCGACTCCTTGGTCCGGCACTCCTGCTTCCAGCGTCGTATTGCCTTCATCAAGGTTTCCAGGGCCCAAGCTTTCTCGAAGGTCTGAGACGGCGACTCCTCGTTCTGCGAGATTTCCAAACCGTTCGTACGGTCCAGGCTTGCCAAAAGCTCGGGCGAACGGATCTTCGCCCCATCGTGACGCCACGTCTGGTAGACATGGTTGCGGAAGGCCGTCTTCAGGTAGTTGCGAAACTTGCCCTTGTTGCGGTCGGCACTTTTGAGAAGGTTCTTCTCCAGGATGGCCTTCGTGAGGAAATCCTGGACGTATTCCTCGGCTTGCCCCGCCTCGATCGAAAGTTCGAACTGAGCGAAAGCGGCCAGCGGGAGAAAGTAGCTCTCGTAGACCTCCCCCAGCGCATCGCTGTGCCCTTCGATGGCGAGATCGAGCAACGACCACCGCGTTTGTAGAGGGTCTGACATCAAGGAACCTCCTTCGTCGCCGTTGAGTTTCCCACAATAATCGAGTATACGAAAATTCCCGGGGAATTCCAAGGCCTTGCAGCCCGCCGAAAATGGCGAATCCCGTGTGACGCCCTCTTGAACGGGGGTGCTGCAACAGGATAATGGAAGATTGGGCTAGTAGTTTGCAATATGCAGGCCGAAGCCATGGAATACTTCCATATCGACCGCTTGGGCCATGTCTACGAGAAGCTGAGCGATCCGAAGCAGGCAGAGCAGTGGAAGCAAAAGTTCATCGAGTCGGACGGCTATCGCCGATACGTGATCTCGAGGCTTTCGGCGCAGTGCGAGCCCACCCCCGGCGATGACCGGCGGGAAGAAAGCCACACCTGGAAAACCTATGCCGCCACGTTGAAGCACCAATTGCCGATCCTCGCATTGGCTTCCTTGCCGAGGATCTTCTCCTCCTCGGGCGTCAGCCCCATGACGCCGTCGAGCACGTCGTTGCCGATCATGGTCCCGTCATGCACGATGTCCGCAAATAGACCGAGCAGGTCATCGGAGCCCGGCGGCGTCGGGTCCGGCCCGCCGCCCGGGGTCCCTCCTCGGTTTGGCGCACCGGGCAAACGATTCTTGCCGGGTAGCTTGATCTTCTCGAGGGCGTCGCCCGCCCTGTCGGCTCCTTCGTGGAGCACATCGCGCACGGCCTGTTCTGCCATGCCCTGCGAACGGTCGATCCGGTCATAGATGAGCCATGCACCGATGCCGACGATTACGGCGATGCATAGCGTGTTGAAGTTTCTGCCGGGTTTCGAATTGTCGGTGGTTGTCATGGGGTCGTCCCTTTTCTAGTCTGGGGCGATATGTCGCGCCCTGCGTACTTCCATCGACGCCGGAACCGTCGCGCGTGCAGTCGTTGATGTTCAGCACGGTCACGCCCCCTTTGCGGAAGAGCCGCCGGCCGAAGCCCGTGGTCAGCAGCCGCTTGCCGATGCCCGGCGCACCGGCGAGAAAGAAGACACCCAGCGGCGGCAACCCCGACTTGGCCTTGCTGTGGTGTCTGAGCAAAACCGTCTTCTTCAGTTGGGCCGCCATGGCGTCGATCACGTCGTCGTGGCCGAAGACTTCTTCCTTGAGCTTCTCGGCACACCACTGGAAGTCGTCGGGCGTGTTCAACTGAAGTTTCCCCGATCCCTCGACGAGCGACACGCCCACGGGCGCTTGCTGTTTGGAGATCCTGCAAACGCCGTCGTCGGCTGATCTATCGAGGACCTTGACCACTTTGTCTGTCACCCGCCGTATCTTCGAAGGCAGGCCGTTGCCCGGCAACCGTTGTTTGACCTCGTCGATCTTTCCGGAGATGCCGCCGGCGGAGTTGGCGGACTCGTCGTAGGAAGCGGGAGGTCCGCTGGAGCCGTGCGTCACGACCATCAGAACGAGGCCCGCGACCGCCACGATCACGACGAGCCGAAGCCATATCGAATTCTGCCAAAGCTGTTTGATGAATTCCATGGGATGCTCCCTACAGGACGCGTTTGAGATAGACGAGAGATCCGAGCACGACGAACGTCAGAAGGTAGCGGAACAGGGTCATGGGCCTTTTGGTGGCATTTGTGGCAGATGAAGACACAGTTATCCGCGTGGTTGATCGCTGCGACATCCTTACGGCTGTTCGGATTACCGGCTTGCCGACCAATCAAGTGATGGCCTTGGGGGAGCTCGCCCTGCTCATGGGCCATTTTTACCAGGTCCTTGTTGCAGCGCGCACAACGGCCTTTCTGCCGCACCCAGGCGTTCCCCTGCACACGGACCTTCCGCGCGAACCATTCTCCCCGATAGCCGTAGAAGGAGGGGCGAAGAAAGCCTGATTCGTGCGATTAAGAGAAAAACCGAGAGAATCCAGGGAATTGACGCAATCGTTGCGGCTAGTTACAATAGAGAGGTTGTAGTCGTGAGCCGATCTTCTTTTCGGCAGGGCGTTCGCCCGAATGATGCGGACCCGTGTGGTTGTATTTGCGGTGGTATAATACCACCCATAAGGACGTTCTCGGAGGTCGAGGGCGTAGACGCAGGAACTCGTCCCAGTATCAATGAGTGACACCACGTCAAGCAGCCGAACGTCACAACCACTGCCCGGGCCGTTGCCCGAGGCCGCAGCACCGCCCGGGGCTGGGCATTCCGGTCCACTGCATGCCGAAGATGCGCCCAACCTCGATGCGCCCAGCCGCGATGCACCCAGCCCGCCACTCTCCGACGAACAGCCGACGATTATTTCCAACCGGCCGCCGGTGGCCCCCGCGTCGATCTCCGATTCGGCCAATCGAATCGTCCAGGGTAAGATCCTGCCGGGCGACCGGCTGGGGCACTTCGAAGTGCTGGAGTACGTGGGCGGAGGGGGCATGGGCCGTGTGTTTCGGGCCTTCGACAGACAGCTCTCCCGGCAGGTCGCCCTGAAGGTCCTTCTGCCGGAACAGACGGCCGACGATGACGCACAACTGCGGTTCAAGAACGAAGCCCAATCCGCAGCCCGACTCGACCACGCCAACATCGCTCGCGTGTATCACGTCGGCGAAGATCGCGGCCTGAACTACATCGTGTTCGAGTTCGTCGAAGGGATCAACATCCGCCGGCTGGTTCAGGACAAGGGACCGCTGACGATCGCCGAGTCGGTAAGCTACACGCTCCAAGTGGCCGAGGCGCTGGCCCATGCCGCCGGTCGCGAAGTCGTGCATCGCGATGTCAAGCCGTCGAACGTCTTGGTGACGTCCGAGGGCCACGTCAAGCTGATCGACATGGGGTTGGCTCGACTGAAGCGGGTCGACGCCGAGGCGGCCGATCTGACGGCGACCGGTGTGACTTTGGGAACCTTCGACTACATTTCACCCGAGCAGGCCAGAGACCCTCGCAGCGCGGACGTTCGAAGCGATATCTACTCGCTCGGCTGCACGTTTTTTTACATGCTGGCCGGCAGACCTCCGTTTCCCGAGGGAACCGTGCTGCAGAAACTGCTACAGCACCAGGGCGATCAACCGCCGGATGTTCGAGAATTTCGCCCCGAGTTACCCGAAGACGTCACCCGGGTGCTGCTGAAGATGCTCGCCAAGGATCCGCGGCACCGATATCGCGATCCGTCCGAGCTGCTTGCCGATCTGATGCTGTTGGCCGAGCAGGTCGGCCTGCGACCGATCGGCCCGGACGGCAAAGTGCTTGTTCCCCCGCAAGTCGCGCCCGTTTCGTTCCTCCAGCATCACCTCCCCTGGATCGCACCGATTGTCGCGTTGATCGGTATCGTGGTGCTGCTGGACTCGTTCTGGTCGGTGCCGGCGCTGAACCTTCCGCCGGTCGGCCCCACCACGGTCGACGGTACACCGATCGACCCGCAAAACCCGACAGTCGCGATGGAGCCCAGCGGCAATCCTAGGCCGTCGCATGATGCGTCGAGTGAGCCGATTGCGGCGACACCGCCCAACGAGTCGCCCCCTTCGCCCGGAGACGTTCCCGACGTCTCTCCCGAAGCAGTTTCTCCCGGCCCGAACGTCATCGGCGTCGCTCCTCCTGACGAGCGTGTCGGACCGGCGGAACCCGTCGCTGTGGAGGATCCGCAAGAGCCTTCGGTGTTCGACCCGCTCGCTCCGCTTGTTACGGCCCACGTGGAAGGCGGCTTGACGTTCGATCCGTTCGGATTCGGCATGTCGATCGGCGACACGACGCCTCCGGCACTAAGCGTTGTTCCCAGTGACGTCTCGGCGTCGTCGTTGTTGACCGTAGCGACCAATGCCGCCACGTCCGGCACCGCGGCGACGGACCGCGCCAAAGTGTTGATCGTTCGAGAAATCATCGAGAACGAAGGCGAGTTCACCTCGATCAGCGCCGCCTGCAGCGCCGCGAGCAACAACGACATCATCGAACTGCGCTACAATGGGCGTCGCGAAGAGCGACCGATGAAGACCAATCTGAGGTTCACGATTCGTGCGGGCGAAGGCTATCGACCGGTCATCGTCTTTCGGCCCGACGAAATCGACCCGGTGATCTATCCAAGGAGCATGTTCACCGTTGCGGCCGGCCAACTAACGCTGTGCAATCTGGCCTTGGAGTTGCACGTGCCGCGCGAGGTCTCGGCCGACCACTGGTCGCTGTTCGAGACACAGGGTAGCCCCACCGTACGACTCCAGCAGTGCACGCTTACCATCGCGAACGCGTCGGATCAGTTCGATTCGTTTCACGAGGACGTTGCATTCTTTCGCGTCACGGCCGCACCGTTCGCCGGTATGGGTATGGAAGACATGATGGCCGCGCCCGCCACCATCGACTTGTCCGACTGCGTCGTGCGGGGTGAAGCCATGTTCCTGCGAGTCAAGGATCTGCAACCGACCCATCTGACCTGGGAAAATGGTCTGCTGGTCACGACTGAGCGTCTCCTGTTCGTTGACGGGGGAAAAGAGCCGCCTCGACAATCGATCGACAGGATTCAAGTCGATCTGCGGCATGTCACCGCGGTCGTTCGCGATGGATTCTGTCGTCTGCAGGAAAGCTGGCTTCAGCAGTATCAAGGAACGACCAGAATCGATTGTTCGAACAGCATTATCCTGGCCGCATCGGCCGACGCCCTCTTGATCGAACAAGTTGGATTTGATAGTGTACAGGCTTTCTACCTTCAAGTGGCTTGGGTCGGCGACTGCAATTTCTATGAAGGGATCGACTCTTTTTGGACGATCTGGGACCTGAGCAAGGCACCCCTGATCGAGCCGAAGACGTTCGAAGACTGGAAACTGCACTGGAGTTCGGAAAACGAGAATCTGCCCCGATACAACCAAGTCGACTGGCAGGAGTCGTCGCCGACGGACAAGCCGTTCCACACCCGGACGCCCGACGATTACGCTCTGGACGACACGGGTGACAACCCGGCCATCGGCTCGGCTCCGGACGGCAGCAATGCCGGACTCCGGATCGGCCGGCTCCCCCTGATGCCGACCGCGGATGGGGCTGAGATCCCAACTGGTCGGAATACCGGTTCCGTCGAGAATCCGGGCTGAGCCGGGTCGCAAGATCGCGTTCGAAGGATCGGCCGAAAAACAACTTCCCCGTTTAGCTGCCGCCGGTACGGCGGCTCTACATTCGACAGCACGAGAGGATCAAAGTAATGAGCGGCAAGTTTGTTCCCGCAAAGGATGCGGTACGCGAAACACTCGATTGGGGTTCTCTGGCTTGGTGTAGCAGGCCTGCCGGGACCGGCGCAAAACAGTTGGTGGTGATCGAGGTCACCCTGACGCCCGGCGGCGGGCATGCGTTCCATAAACATCCGCAACAGGAAGAAGTGATTTACGTCGTCGAGGGTCAGGTCGAACAGTGGATGGACCGGGAAAAACTCACCCTGGTGGCCGGCGATTCGGTATTCCTCCCGGGCGACGTTGTCCATGCTTCGTTCAACACGGGCGATACCGACGCCAAGCTGCTGGCAATCTTGTCTCCCTGCATCGGGGACGACAATGGTTATGAACTCATGGAAGTCGCCGACGAGGAACCCTGGAAGGATCTTCGTTAGCAGCCGTTTCCCGCCCATTCTCCCCCGCTGATTCTCGCACGTCACCGGTTGACAGCATTCCCTGCT
>JAZFUB010000144.1:0-6092 GCA_036447015.1 Thermoguttaceae bacterium
AGCCACACAATTCCGTGAAGAGCTCTTTCTTCGCTACGTTGGTTTGGGCGCGTGCGTGCAAGCACACACCCTACGTTCGCTCTATGCGACCGCCTCGGCGAACGCCTTGAAAATCATTGCCATCGAGGTGGCACCGGGGTCTTGGTGTCCGATGCTTCCCTCGCCCAGGTTCTTTGCCCGGCCGAATCGGGCTTGCAGCTTTTGCGTCGACTCGGCTCCTTGCTGGGCCACATCGGCGGCCTGTTTCAGCGCCGCGGCCGCGTCGGCTCCACCGTCGGCGGCAGCACGCAGCGCGGCGACGGCCGGCACCAACACGTCCATCAGTGTCTTGTCGCCCACCTGTGCCTTGGTCTGCTTCTGCACGCCGGCCAATCCCGACTCGAAGACGGTGGCCAATGCGCCGGCGTCGAGTGGCCCCTCTTCGGCCGCGCCATGCGACATGCTCATGAACAGGGTGCCGAACAACGGCCCGGTCGCCCCGCCGTCGACGCCCATGATCCCCCAGCCGACGTCGTACAACAGGGTTTTCAGGTCGCGCAACTGCGACTCTTCGAGCGACTTCTCGACGCCCTTCATTGCCCGAAGCATCGTGGTGCCGTGGTCGCCGTCGCCGCCGAAGGAGTCGAGCTTCGAGAGCATCTCGTGGTTGTCGTTGATCTGCCGCACCGCTCGGCGGAGCATCGCAACCATTTCGTCGTAACCGATCGCCCGGGCCATCATTCGTCCTCTGGTCTCGTGTACTACTTGATGCTCAGCGCCGGGCTGTGGCAGGGTGCGTCCCACAGTTCGAGCATTTCGTCGTCCACGCGTGCGATGCACAGTTGGAACCCGCCCATTTCCTGAACGGTCAGGAACTCGCCGACGATGGCTCGTGCCAGCTTGACGTTTTTCTCTTCGAGGATCTGGTTGACGCGTCGCAAGACGACGAGGAGTTCCATCTGCGTGGTCGAGCCGACGCCGTTAATCATGACGACCACCTGCTCGCCTTCCTGGATGTCCAGATCCTTCAGCAGCGGCGGCAGCATGACGTCGGCCGTCTGGTTGGCCGATTCGAGGTCGTAGGTGCCTCCGCCGCTCTCGCCGTGTTGGCCCATGCCGACGACCATCTTGCCGTCGGGCACGTCGGCGATCACTTCGCCGGTTGCCGGATGCGTGGCTCCCGAACTGGCCACGGCCAGTGTGGCCATATTATCTTGCATTCGCTGGGCAATGGCCAGGACTTCGTCCAGCGACCGGCCCTGCTCGGCGGCCGCGCCGGCCACCTTGATCACCAGCAGGCAGCCCGCCAAACCGCGGCGATCTTCTTCGACGTCTTTCTTGCCGGTCGAGATGTCCTCGCGGGTAAGAACCTTCTTGACGTTGAGGCCTTCCTTCTCGGCCATGTCCATGACGATATTGGCCGACATGACGTCGCCCGCATGGTTGAGCACGACGAACAGGACGCCCGCGTCGCGATTGGCCGCTCTGAGGGCCTCGATCACGCGTGGCGGGCCGGGGGCGGCGAAAATCTCGCCCGGCACGCTGATGTCGAGCATCCCTTCGCCGACGAAACCGCTCAGCGCGGGCTCGTGGCCGCTTCCCCCCAAAGTAACCAAGGCCACCTTGTCCGTCGATTTCGGTTGGGCTCGGACGACCAGGTTGGGGCCCTCGATCTTGATCTTGTCCGGATGCGCCAACGCGAATCCTTCGAGCAATTCGTTTACGAGGTCGTCAGCTTCGTTGACAAACTTCTTCGTGGCCATGGCCGGTTTCCTTTCCAGTAGGGGCGTGTCGGGCGTGTCGGTATTGCAACAGGGCGCTGTAACAGGATGGAGCAACACCTCGGGATGAAACCCTTGCTTATAATCGACGGAAACGACATGTTCAAGCCCCCACTGCGCCCTGCGAAGTGCCGCGACGTCGGAACTCGGCCTCGATCGCCGCTCGGATCGCCTGCTTGTCGTGACACCACTTTGGGCCGACTAGGTACTGTGGAGGGGCATCTCCGCTGAGCCGATCGATGACGCACTCGGGATGAAGCACTTCGAGGAAGTCCACGACCTGGGCCACATAGCTCTTAAGGGTGGGAAACACGACCTCCCCGGCATCGACCAGCCGTGCCAACCGCGTGCCTTTGACGGCATGAAGGTTGTGCAGTTTGACCGAGGCCACCCGAAGCCGGGCCAACTCCCCTGCCGTGGCCAGCATGTCCTCGCGTGATTCGCCGGGAAGGCCGAGGATGACATGAGCGCCGAGCCGGATCCCCTTGTTGCTTGCCCTGGCATAAGCGTCGAGGAATTCGCGGTAACTATGCCCCCGGCCGATCCAATCGAGGGTCCGATCGTGGATGGTTTGCAGCCCCAACTCGACAGAAAGCCAGGTTTTTCGGGAAAACTGGGCCAGCAGATCGACCACATCGTCTCCCATGCAGTCGGGGCGCGTGCCGATGATCAGGCCGATGACGGCCGGATGCGACGCGGCCTCTTCATACAAGGCACGCAGCCGATCGATCGGGCCGTGGGTGTTGGTTGCAGGCTGGAAATAGGCGACGAAATGATCTGCTTTGCGCAACCGCTTCAATCGCCGGACCCCCTCATCGATCTGCCGGGTGATCGATCCGAACTGCGTCCGCCGGCTTGGGCTGAAGCTTTCGGGGTCGCAGAAGATGCACCCACCGGTAGATCGGGTCCCGTCGCGGTTGGGGCATCCGAATCCGCCGTCGACGCTGACCTTCCAGACTCTGGCATCGAACTCTTGACGCCAGAAGAAGTTACGGCTAAACCACAACAGCCCCGCATCTCGCCAATCGGCAGGTTGGAGAGGTTGACCCGATGGCATGATTGACGACAATCGCTCGTTCGGTTAGAATAGTAGTCAGCAATTTTCCTCATTCTAGCCCGTTCTCTCTGCATCGGCAAGAATTCGCTTCCTTTTCACCGGCGAGAAATCAACTCGATCAAGAAGGCGGCCATCTATGTACGGCGAACTGCTTCCCATGGGCGGAGGAGACCCGATCCCCTTGCTGAAAAGGAACCTCCTGGTCGGGCGACGCGAAAGCTGTGACATCGTGCTGAGGTTTTCCAATGTTTCGGCCCATCACTGCCAGTTGACCGTCACGGCCGGCTATTGGTACGTCCGCGACAGCAAGAGCCGCAACGGGATCAAGGTCAACGGAATTCGCGTGACGGAAAAGCGGCTCGACCCGGGCGATGTCTTGTCGATTGCCAAGCATCGCTATGAAGTTCGGTATTCACCGATCGACCTGGGAGCCGTAGGACCGCCTCCGCCGGACGCCGTCGATACCGACATTTTCAAGAAGTCGCTCCTGGAACGGGCCGGATTGGAACAGACGCGCGGCGTGAAAGTTCGGTCCCAGCCCGATCGCGATGCCCAGCGGTCGTATGAAATCGAGGACGATCGCCCGGGCCAACTCCCTTTCCGGAACCATCCAACCTAGTGGGCGACAAGAAGAAAAAGAAGAAGATCCGGGCCGAGTTCCGCAAGAACCGTACGGTTCGTGTGCGGCAGACCGACTGGACACGCCGGTTCGACGAGCATGGATTCGACGAGGAAGATCCGACTCAGTCGGAGCGCATCAGCGGCAAGGGTGAAATCACCCGTAAACGGACGATACGCGGCCAGCAGCTCGACACGGGCGACGAGCCTGGAATGGACGTACTGCTGGAAGTCGACGAAACCGTTTGCCGCCCAGGTCGCGTCTTGGCCGTTCGCGGCCTGATCAGCATCGTGGAGGAGGAAGACCGCTCGATCTGGCAGTGTGCGACCCGGCGCCTGCTGAAAACGCTCAGTACCGACCAGCGTCACGTCGTGGCGGCCGGCGATCGGGTTCTCTTTCGCCCGATGGAGAATACCGACCCGGCCGAAGGCGTCATCGAGCGTGTCGAACCGCGGCACGGTAGCATCTGCCGCACCAGTCGCGGCCGGCAGCAGATCCTCGTGACGAATGTCGATCAACTGATGATCGTGACCAGTGCCGCCAAGCCGCGCCTGAAGCCGAATCTGATCGATCGGCTGCTGGTCACGGCAGAGAAGGGCAGTGTGCGGCCGATCATCTGCATCAACAAGGTCGATCTGGTCGATCCGGCCAAGCTGCAGCCGCTCGTGGGAGTCTACAGCCAGATGGGATACGAGGTCCTGCTGCTGAGCGCCGAGACCGGCTTCGGGTTGGATCGCTTTCGGCGGGCTCTGACCGGGCAGGAGAGCGTTGTGGCGGGCCAAAGCGGCGTGGGCAAGTCGTCGCTGTTGAACTGGGTCGACCCCGAGCTTCAGCTACCGGTGCGAACCGTCAGCACCGACACCGAGAAGGGCCGTCACACGACCACGACCGCCCAACTCCTTCCGTTGGCTTGTGGCGGCTACGTGGTCGACACGCCGGGCATTCGCCAGTTCCAGCTCTGGGACGTGATTGCCGAAGAGGTCGCCGGTTTCTATCGCGACCTGCGCCCGTATGTCAGCCGGTGTGCGTTCCCCAATTGCACCCATACGCACGAGGACGAGTGTGCAGTGAAGAACGCGGTGGCCGACGGGCGGCTCGACGAACGCCGGTACGACAGCTACTGCCATCTGATCGGCGAAGGTCGTGCGTGAATCAGCCGAACGTGATCAACGGTTGGCATACGTCCGGCCGAAATGCTCGACGATGATCTTCTTCAGTTTCATCGGCTCGAACGTATCGTGCTTGCGATAGAGGACCTTGCCGCCGGGCGCGATCAGCACCGTGTAGGGCACCGGGCCGTTCCATTTCGGGTCGAGCGCTTCGGCCAGTTTGTCCTTATCGTCGCCGTCGAAGATGAAATTGGCCACCGACACGTGTTTCTCGGTCAGAATCTTCAACGCCTGTTCGCGACTCTCCAAGTCGTCGAGGCTGATCGTGACCACCTCGAGGCCGCGGCGACGGTACATCCGATGGATCTCGACCAACTCGTCCATTTCCTCGATGCACGGCGCGCACCAGGTGGCCCAGACGTTGATCAGAAACAGGTACTGCGTCTCGTTCTTGGCCATCCGCTCGACCGCTTCCGCCTTGATCGGATAGAGGAGCACCTCTTCCGCATCCCACTTCTTCAGCGATTCGGCCGCGCTGGCGCGTTTGTCCGACCACTTCGTCGAGCAGCCGAAGGTTCGCGTTCGTTCGAGCGGCACTTGCTTGCCGGCCAATATCGCGTCGATCGCATTGCGGGCGTCGTGCGAACGGACCTCACCCACGTCGGAGTCGTCGATCCGGCCCGCATAGCGGAGCTTTCGTTTGGCGTCGAAGATGAAGACGTGCGGCGTCGCCTGCACGCCATAGGCGGCCGACACGTCCTGCTTCTCGCCGTCGTAGAGATACGGAAACTGGAAGCCCCCGTCCTTGGCCCGAACCTTCATATCCGCGAGCGAATCGCCCACGTCCGAGTAGCCCAGTTCATCGAGCCGCACGGCCTTCGGATCGTTCGGCGAGATGGCGACCAGCGCCACACCCCGATCCTTGTAGTCGGCATGCAGTTTGATGAGCCGTTCTTCGTAGGCCTGGGCGGTGGGGCAATGGTTGCAGGTGAAGACGACGACCAGGACCTTCGCCTTGGAAAAATCCTTCAGCCGATGGTTCTTGTCGTCGACCCCCGGCAGATCGAAATCGGGCGCTGCGGCCCCGATCGGCAGGAACTTCACGTCCTTTGGCGCCGAGAGGCCGGTGGAAGCTGAGTTCAAAAGAATTGCCAACGCACTACCGACGCAAAAACCGAGTCGCAACATGGCTTGAGCCCTCGTGATGGATTGATCTTTTGAACACGCCCCATTATACGCGAGGGAAAAGGCCATGTGAACAGGCGGCGTCGAGCAAGCCCCGAAGGGGCGACAGTCAATAGCCCAGGGCGTAAGCCCTGGGAATCCGGCCCTCAATCGCAGAAAAAGCCCCGAAGGGGCGACAGTAGCGATCCGGGCCATCGTTTCCTGGCCGGAGCGCAACACGGCACGAGTGTGGCACGGCCTACTTGTTGGCCGTGTTATGGCTCAGAACGTGTCTTGAAACAGCGATTTGGGCGTGAAACTCACGTACGATGGGCCTCCGAGCCCGTCGCTTCACAGCTTCTGCGACGGGCTCGGAGAGCCAT
>JAZFUB010000145.1:0-15369 GCA_036447015.1 Thermoguttaceae bacterium
GTCGAATCTTCCGGCTCGGGCGTCTCGATCGGCGGTTTCATCTGGGCAAGCAGCAACGCGACCAGTTCCGGCTGGGCCCCTTCTTCCGAGCGCAAGTAGCCGAGGATCTGCTGGCGCTTCACCTTGATCGGCTCGGCGATATACCGTCGGACCAGGTCGCGAACCCGGTGCAGCGATAGCGCGACCGCCGGGTTCTCCCTCGCCGCATCGGAACCCAGCAGCCAGCCGCTGACCGCCAGGGCCAACTTCTCTTGCGGCAGTAGATCAACGTCCTCGAAGGCCAGCCGGAATGACGTCAACCGCTGCAGCGTGTTGACGTTCAACTCAGTAGCGATCTCGTCGCGAATCGGCTCGATCCGTTGCTTGACCGAGACGTCTTCGACCCGGGCCAAGAGGCCGTCGATCAATTCCAACACGTCCTTGCCCTGGGTCTTGACGGTGGCGTACTGCTCAACCATCTCGCGGACCGCCTGAAGAATCTCGCCGGCGACGCCCTCCGACGGGAACGCGTTGAGCTTGTCGAGCACGAGCCGATGTTGGCCCGCATCGCGCCGCAGTTGCAGCTCGTTCAACAACCGCTGCGCTCCCAACTGACGCAGGGAACGGATCGACGGGGCCAACTGCTCTTCGAGGTCGGGTACGTCGGGAAACGCTTTGAGGATCCCTTCCAAAGTCTCGCGGGCTTCCTTGTAGCGCTCGCTCTGGAGGTAGAATCGGGCGATCTTCTTGTGATGCTCGACGTCCTGCGGATCGATCTGCTTCCAGAGGATCTTGTGCAGGATGTCCGTCGGAATCGAACTGGTCGCGATCCGCATATCCCAAATGTGCGAGAGCCCTTCCACCTTGGTCCACCGGGGCGTGATCTGCGTGATTCCCTGAACCACGTGTACCGGTCCACGGGTGGTATTGAAGGTGTAGATCCGCCGGCCGAACTCGTCAAACGGCGTGATCCGAATCACCGGCCCCACGCTGTTCACCCTTCGACTCGCGCGAATGATCTGGTCGATGTTGAACTTCTCCTCGATCAGGCCCGCGTCGTCGCTGAGCACCCGGACGACCTGACGTTTCGAGACAAACGTGCGTCGCAGGTCGTCGTCGAGGAAGACGATCAGTTGCAGGGGGCCGGCTCCCCCGGGGTCCATCGACAGGGGCTGATCGGCCAGGCTGGAGAGCCTACCCAGCCGACCTTTCAGGACCCGACCGTCTTTGAGTTCCAGCTCGGTCGCTGAAGCAACTCCGGTGCTCCCGCCCCAGATTGTCGTCCAAAGGGGCGTCCAAAGGACGACCAAAGCCAACATTCCGTACATGCTGCGATCGAGTCGGCTCATGGCAATCCCCTCTCGATTCCGTTGGTTCCGGGCCCTTATGTTCATTGTGCTCTCTGGCGGGTTCAAGTCAAGCAATGTGACGGACAGCCGGTCAACGCCCCCCTGATATACCTAGCATCCATCGTCGGCACCCGGACTCGCCGTTGTGCAAAAGTTCCACTGGTATCTTGACAGGCACGTTGACGGTCAGCAAAATTAGAGAAACTAGAGGAGATATTATGAGCCAAAAGTTGGTGCCGCGTCGGGCGATACTGCTGCTGATCGCGGCAGCGCTCGCGTTGCCGATCGTGATCTGCGTGATTTTGGCCGTCGGATCAGTCCTATTGGCTATGGACGATACCTCTGGTTTTGTGGTTCTGCGGCGAATTGCCTTGGCCGGGGGTATCCTCTGGGCGATCGATCTCATCTGCCTGTTGGTCGTTCTTGCGTTGAATGCCTTGGCCGACGACGCCTCCTCCGACGACCGAGAGCCGCTGGATTCTTAGAATCCGACGTCGAAGCTCCTTGCCATGGAGCGCGCATCTCGAATGCACACCTTTGGTTGCGGCTTCGATCCACATTGGGCGTGCGGCCGCCGAATCGCCCCCTGGCCGGGCTGCCAACTGCGTGGTAGTCTGGAGATGGGGCCATCCCCAGTTTCTCCCGCTTCTGGAGCCTTCGCGAACGGCCCGATGCCCATTCGATTCCACTGCAAACGCTGTCACCAGATGCTCGGCATCGCCAGCCGAAAGGCCGGCAGCGACATCGATTGCCCCAAATGTGGGGTGGCGCAGGTCGTGCCGAGCGAGGAAGCGGCCGCCGCTGCCATGGTGATGAATCAGTTCGCCAAGCCCGAGACGGCAGTGGGGGACATCGAGAATCTGGTCGTTTACGACGACCAACCGGCAGCCATCGAGACGCCCCGACCGGGGCGCTCGAAGATCGGGGTCGGGCCGATCCCGATTCCAACTTCAGTCCGGGCACCACAGCCCGAGTCCGACGAGTTGCTGTCGGGAGGGCCGCTGTCGGGAGAGCCGCTGTCGGGAGAGCCGGTCCCTCGCGGCATGATCCTCTTTGCCCGACAAACGCTCTACGTCCAGGCCGTGCTGTTTCTTGTCGTGGGTGTCGTTGCCTTCGCCTCGGGCTACTTCATCGGTCGAGGCGATGCGAACTATCAGGTGCAGGTCGAGCAGGAGGAAGATGCTCGCGAGCAGGTGCCGATCCGCGGCACGCTGGTCTGTAAAATGGAGGGCGGACGGGTCATCGGAGACGAAGACGCCGTGATCATCGCCCTGCCCGTCGGAAAACGGCCCCAGGAGAAACTCTCGCTGCGCGACATCCGCCCACGCGACCCGATTCCGGACACACCCCCGAAAAACGTCCGCCTCATTCGCGAGTTCGGCGGCGAATATGCCCGAGCCGACGCCAAGGGGGATTTCTTCATGGTGCTTCCCGATCAGGGAGTCTATCGGGTGTTGATCATCTCGGCCCATGCCCGGCACCCCGAAGGAGTGGCGTTCGACGAGATCGATGCAGAAGAGATCGGCGAGTACTTCGATCTGGTCGAACGCCAGATCGGCCGCCAGCAGTACCGCTGGACGAAGGAGGAGATCAACGTCGGCTTCAACGCGATCGAGATCGAGTTCGACCAGGCCGGGCGGGAGTAATTCTTTTCTTCAATCGGCCGTTATATCCTCCAAAAGGTCTCGCCCAGGGGTTCGGGTAGCTGGACTCGCAAGAGTTCAGGCGTATGCGACGCGACCTGAACTCTTGCGAGTCCAGCTACCGTCTGTTCGTCCTTCATTCCACCAAGAAAAGGGGTGTGCCATGAGACCGTCCGTTATCGTACTTGCCGCCGTATGCGGGCTGCTGTGCTCGCCGCGGTTCGTCCCGGCCGCCGACGCCTTGCCCTTCCAGCACAAGGTCGAGGTCTATCGCCAACGCCAAGGCGATATTGCCGTGTTTACGGTCCGTTTGGAGCAGCCCTTCCTGGCCGAGGAATTCGAAAAGAGCAGCTATCTGCGACTCCAGCCGACCGACCAGCGGGCCTACCTGGTTTATCCGAAGGAGACGACGTTCCATCAGAAACACGCCGAGTTCTACGGCCGCCTGGCGGATACGGGCAGAGATACGAGCAAAGGGGATGCGGATGGGGGGACGGTCAAGGTGACGCTTTCCTACGAGATCGTCTCCGAGAATCTCGACGGATCGCGCCGCGTGGACGTTCGCCAAGGAGAGATCGAGGTGCCGATTCCTCCGTTGCCGGACACGGCCGCCTCGGTCGGGCCCAAAAGCATCTACACGAATTGGGCACAGCAACAGAATCTCTATTTCGCCGAGTTGCTGCGTTACTATCCCGAGGAAACCTTCTATCAGTACTGCCTGCTACAGTCGAAGGCCCGCTACGGTGTCACGCCGCCGCCCATTGCCAAGGCCGCCCCGGACAGCACCGCGTTGGAAACCGACCTGTACCAGTTGGTCACCGGCTCGATGGCCATTCAAGACTCGCTTCAGCGGAATATCCTGGGCTCGAAGGGGCAAGTGGGCGACCTCGACACGCACATCAGCAGCCTGCACGCGCCTGCGTTGCGTTCGCTGCCGTATGAGGAACTTCTGAAGAAGAAACGGGACGAGAAGGGCATCGAACCGGCAGTGCATGAAATCTCGCGGCTGATTCCGGCCGATCAGTATTTCCTGCATTTCGACTCGATGCAATCGTTCGGTGAGTTGCTCGAGCTTTCGTCGCAGTGGGGCAACAACCTGTTGCGGCTGGTGACCGTGCGGGCTCAAGACCAGCGTTTGCGCGAGAAGATCGAGGACCAATTGTGCCTGCGCCAGGACGCGCTGACGAAACTGTTCGCCGACGGGGTCGTCGATGAAGTGGCCGTCACCGGGGCCGATCCGTTCGTGCTCGAAGGCACCGACGTGTCGATGATTTTTGGGTTGAAGCAGCCCGAGGTGTTCGCCAAGGCGGCCGCCGGATGGTTGGACGAGATCCGTCGGGAACATCCGGAACTGGTCGATCGGGAGTTCAACTATCGCGGGCACAAGGTGGAAGCCCACTATACGGCCGATCGGGTCGTCAGCGCGTTCGTCGTGCGGCACGAGAACTATGCGATCTATTCCAGTTCGCATCGAGCCATCCGCAAGATCATCGATACGACGGTCGGCATGGCCGACAGCCTGCACGACGCCTTGGACTATCGCTACGTGACGACGATCCTGCCGCCGCAGAGCGACCCGCGGCGAGGCTATTTCTTTGCCTCCGAGGCCCTGATCAAGCGGCTGGTGGGCCCGGCGGCCAAGATCTCGGAGAAACGCCGCCTGCAGTGTTTCAACAATCTGGTGATGCTCAACAACGCCTCGCTGTTCTATCGACTGGAATACCGCCGTTCGCCCGCCTCGCTGAGCGATCTGATCGAGGGGCGTTTCGTCGATCCGACGAAGGTCGTCTGTCCGCATGGCGGGGCCTATGCGTTCGATGCCGAGAACGACACGTGCACCTGTTCGTTGCACAATCGGTTGAAGTACCTCACACCCAACGTCGAGCTTTCCGTCCTCTCGGTCTCGAAGCAGGAGGCGGCCGAGTACGAACGCTACAAACAGCGTTACGCGGGCTTCTGGCAGCAGGCGTTCAACCCGATCGCCGTGCGCATTACGGTCGGCGATCGAATGAAGTTCGAGGCCTGCGTCTTGCCGTTCGCCAACGGAAGCTTTTATCGAGAGCTGCGAGAGATGGTCGACAAGAACCCGCGGCCGCTGCCGACGTCGCGGATCGCTCCCTCGGCCGTAATGTCGGTGATGCTGGTGCCGGGCCGCCGGCATATCGCCGAGATTCTCAACGCGGTTCCCGGTGTGACCGACACACTGCAGGCCGATCCGACGCTGACCGACCTGCAATGGCTCGGCGATCGCGTGGGGCTCCATTTTTGCGACGGCCAGATGATCCTGCAGATCGACCCGGCCTCGTTGCAGCCGACCAATGTACCGCTGATCGGCAACGTGCCGATCGAGATGCAGGCGATGGTCGGTGCGCTGGTGATGGCCGTCAACATGCCGGTCTACGCGACGGTCGACGTCGAGAATCGCGAGAGTGCTGCCCGACTGTTGCAGCAACTCTCGCAGCAGATCTTCTTGAAGCGAGAGAACCTGATGCCGGGAATCGCGAGCCGCCTGGACGCCTACCGGCTGCCCGACTACAAGGACCACGCCCTCTACGTGTTCAGCGTCCAGATCTACGCGTTGAAACTTCGCCTGCACGTGGCCCTGGTCTCCGACCAGTTGGTTGCCGCCACGAAACCGGAGATTCTTCGCGAAGTGATCGACGCGGCCGAGACCCCGGTCGACGACTCGCCGGCCGAAGCCCACATGCTGTTGCGACTGAACCGGCGCGGGTTGGACCGCCTGTACGACGACGTGCAGTTGTATTGGGCCGAGAAGTCGCGAATCGCCTGTCATCGGAACATCATTTCGATCTACAATCTGTGCAACCTCTACGAGATTCCCATTGACGAGGTCGCACGGCTTTCGGAGGCGAAGTACGGCGTGCGCTATTTCTGTCCCGACCAGGGCGAGTATGTTTTGGACACCGAGCGCCATCAGGTCGTCTGTAGCGTACACGGCAACCGCGAAGCGTCGCGGCAGAACCCGCGGCTCGACCGCCAATCGTCGTTTGCCCAGTTCGTCGAGAACCTCGACGAGATCGTCGCATCGTTACGATTCGAAGACGACGCGCTGATTGCGACGGTCGAGATCGTTCGAACACCGCAGGCGGCGAAAGAGGAGTGATCAATAGTTGAACCGAACGCCGCGCGCCCGCAAGTCGGCCACTAGCTGTGGCGTCGACGTGTATGGCACGGCATCGAAGCCGACGGCCTTGGCACCGGCGACGTGCTCGGGCAGATCGTCGACGAAGAAGATTTCGTCGGGAGGATGGCCGGCCAACTCGGCGGCCGCGTGGAAAATCTTCGCGTCCGGTTTGCACGCCCCGATCCGATAGCTCAGCGCATGGACGTGGAATCCATCGGCCACGATCGGGAATCGCCGCGTGCAGTGTTCCCAATGGATCTTGCACGTGTTCGAGAGGATTCCCAGCCGGTATCCCGCCTCGCCGAGTTGGGTCACCACGGGCAACATGCTTGGGATGAGCTCGAAGATATCGCTACCGGCTTCGGCCAAGGCGTCGTAGTCGGCCCGGGTGTCGGTCGCCTCGCAAAACGTCTCGTAGAATTCGCGGCTGGTAACTCGTCCCGACTCGTATTGCCGTTGCAGTTTGCTGCCGAACAACACGTCCTTGACGCGGTCCTCGTCGATGCGAGCCACCCGTGCGATCTGTCGAAGCATCCGCTCGACGGTGAAATCGACCAAGACCTTGCCGAGATCGAAGTAGAGGAATTTTGGGGGCATGGGGGACCTTGCTTACAATTCCTTGATCCGCACGTCCTTGTACCACGCCTCGCTCGGTCCGCCGCCGTGGATTTGCAAGCCGATCAGCCCTTTTTGCGGGATCGAGGCGTCGGGCTCGGTGTAGTCGACCGTCTGATGGCCGTTGATCCAGAGTTGAATCCGGGGGCCTTCGCAGCGGATGACGTACTCGTTCCAGTCGTCGTGTTTGATGATCTTGGCTCGATCCGCTGCCGGTGGTCCGGCCAGCACCTTTCGCCGTCGCGACTCGTCGTAGAGGCATCCCCACCAGTTGTTGCCCAGGTCGGGCTGGTAGCCGATCATCTCGTGATGGTCGGGAATCCGTTGGCTGCGGATCTGGATGCCGGCGTTGGCGCCCTTGCCCAGCAGCTTGAACTTCACTCGCAGTTCGAAGTTGCCGTACTCCTTCTTCGCACAAAGGAACTCATTTCGAGCCACCCGTTCTTTCAGACTGCCGCCGACGATCGCCCCGTCTTCGATACGGAACACCTCGAGATTGCCCTGCCAGCCTTTGAACGTCTTACCGTCGAACAATTGCGTAAAACCCTCCTCTTCGGCCGCCATGACGGAAGTTGCCGCCAGGAGCATGCCGCAGATCAGCAAACAGTTTTTCATCGTCGAATCCTCGCCGTTGGAGTATGGGGGAAAGTTACCGTTGAGTCAGGGGTGGCTGGTGGCTTAGCGCACCGAAAACCCACAAACGTTCGCCACTGGGGATTGGCGGCGCTCAGCCCACAGCCACCCAAAATGCCCACAAACATAACTTTTGACGGTCTGTTGTGCCAGCCTTGTTCGTAGTAGGCCGGATCGTGATCCGGCGAGGTCGTTTCGCGGGAGAAATGCCGGATCACGATCCGGCCTACATCTCTTGCATGCTATGGGTCAGGTCCCCAAGCTGAAAATCCAGTAGACCCCCACAAGGAACAGCCCCACCGCCGCCGTTGCCGCGGCCAGTCCGACGAACCCGACGCGGCTGATTTTGGGGATCTCCAACTCCAGGAAATCGCACCAGACACGCCGTGGTGCCGGTTTCACGCCCGGTGGTAACTCGAACGGTTCGGTTTCCGGTTCGTCGGGGCCGACCGGCGTGCGCAGGCAGGCGTAGAATCGTTCGAGCCTTCTTGGCGACACGCGCCGCGTCAGGAGACTGACAACGATGAGGGTCAGCAGGCCGGTGCTCAGGTAGAAGATCATTTGCCACGGCAACGCCAACTCGAGCACCGGACCGTCTTTCGTCGGACGCAACAGTGTGAGCGGCTCCCAGAATTCTTTCAGCGATTGGGCATACCGGGCATTGAAATTCCAGAGCACACGGCCGAGGATCTCGATCTTGCTCGTGTACAGGAACGCCGCGAAACCGACCAGCGTGCCGATCCATGCACCGGCAACGGTCGTCCGTCGCCAGAACAGCCCGACCCAGAACGCGAGGCCCATCATGGCCGAGATCTTCCAGAAGAGTTTCAAACCCTCGACGACGTTCTCCAGGCTGAAGGCGATGACGATGCCGGCCAAAACGGTCAGCACGGCCGTCGTGCGTCCCACCAGCATGTAATGCTTGTCGGGCGCGTCGCGGACGATCACTTTTCGGTAGACGTTCTCGGTAAACAGTGCCGAGCAGGCCACCATGAACGCATCGCACGAGCTCATCACGGCAGCCAACATCGAAGCGATGAACAGCCCAACCAGCCCGGGCGCGATCGACGGCAGCAGGTCCCGCGCCATCCGGCCGTAGACGTGATCGATATCGACTTCCTGGCCCATATAGAGCGCCACGGCACACAGCCCCGTCAACACCCAGGCCACGGTGCAGAACCGCTTGATGAACATGCCGCAGGTCATCCCCACGCGGGCCTCCATCTCGGTCCGCCCGGCCGCACAGAGGCTCATCGTGTGCGGTTGGGTGCCGAAGCCGATCAGGCCGTTGAGTGAAATGATGACAATATAAAAAAGCCCGATCTCGCCGCCGACCGAGACCAGTTCGAACATCGAAGGGTCGCCGATCGTTGCCCGCATGCCGCTGAAACCACCGACCGCGCTGAGTGCGAAGGGGAGAATGAGGAACGAAAGGACGATCGTGAGAATGCCCTGGATCAGATCGGTTGCAATCGCCGCGGCCAGTCCGCCGGCCACACCGTAGATGAGGAACATGACCGTCATCACACCGATGGCGACGGACTGCGGGATGGCACCGCCCGAGACGGCCTCGATCATCGCGCCGGACCCTTTGAGCATCACGCCGATGTTGACCGTCAGGTTCAGGATCGCAACGAACGCATAGAGCACGCCCACGCTCGTATCGTAGCGAGCTTCGAAGAAGTCGGAGGTGGTCACCGCCCGCATGCGGCGGAACATCGGCGCAATGATCCAATACAAGGGCGTCGAAAACAACCAAAGCAACTGGTACCAAATCCCGGACGCCCCGCTACGAAACGTTTTGGCCGCCACGCCGACTGCCTGATCGGAATGGGTGCCGGTCCCGAAATTGAAGAACATCATCATCAGCTTGCCGAACTTACGATCGCTGATAAAGAAGCTAGTCGAACTCTTGACCTTACGAGCCGCCCAAGTGCCGATCGCCGTGATGCCGATCAGATAGGCGGCAATGACCAGGCAATCGATCAAAGGAAGGCCGGCGATTTCGAAATGGGGCATGGTGTTGGCCGTGGGAAAGGCTGTTTCTGGTGATATTGGACGGGCCCACCCGCGTCCTTTTCGGTCAGATGTTCTCCCTACGAATCGGACGCCTTCTTCCGAGCACGTCTCGTACGTCTCCGTTTACGTCTCTCCGCGTTTACGTCTCGGAATTCCCTTGTTGTTATCCCAAGAAATTCAAAATCCGGGCCTTGACTCAAAGGCGGTTATGGGTGACCCCTTTTTCGTGTTTTTTCTTCCTCAGCCAATTCAGGCACCTTGGCGTCGGGGTCGTCGATATTCGCGATGATTTCGGGGTGGACATCCACGTACTCACGCAACCAACTCAGCACCGCGTTGAGTCGGGCACGTTCGGTATCGACAGGTGAGTCATGTTTTTGAAATTGCAGCAGATCAAATCCAAGGTTCTTGTCCGTATGTTCTCGCAAGACCCAGAACTGATTGAGGATTCGAAAATAATTGGGCGGAACCGGCGGATCAGCTTCGCCATATTGAGCTATCTCGGCGAGTAGTTGAGTGTACACCATTCTGTAATCCGCTGCCGCAGCCTCTCGCATTCCCTTTTCTTCGTAGCAACGCCCACGTGCAAGAATATAGGGGTCAGCATATACCTCGGAGGCAACGATTAGATCACTTAGATCACAGATTGCGGCGTCAAGATCATCAAGCCTAACGTGGACTCGCGCACGAGTAAACAAGGACTCCGGAGTGGTGTACGCCTCGTTCATTTCCACGAGGATGTCAGCGTGTTTCAGGGCCTCCTCGTATTGGCCTTTATCGATGCAATCGAGAACTCTCGCATGGCATTCAAAAGCGGCCACTTTTGGGGCAAACACCCGAAAATAGTAATCTGCCACTAACGCGAACAGTACGATAGGCGGCAGAGCAAGGATCAAGCAGCCAATAGTCGGCCACATCTTTGTCATGATTCGTTCTCCCTTTGTCAAGATTCGTTCTCCTTCTCGCGTAACAGAATCACGACGACAGCAGGCCCGTCGGCCAACAATACGTCTCTTTTCGAACGATCGCTTGATTGTGTGGGTATTTGGCGAGTTCCTACGTCATCACGCCCTGAAGTGCCTGCCGAAGATCGGCAATCAGGTCGCCGGCGTCCTCGATGCCGACGGACAGCCGGACCAGGCCCGGTGGGATGCCGGCTCGGCGGAGTTGGTCGTCGGTCAGACGGGTGTGGGACATTGTGGCCGGGTGTTCGATTAGGGTCTCGACTCCGCCCAGGCTGACGGCCAGGACGGCGAGTCGGGTCGATTCGACCAGTCGCCCCCCTGCCCTGCGGCCGCCGGTTACTTCGAATGCGACCATTCCGCTGAACCCCAACATCTGCCGGCAGGCCAGATCGTGTTGCGGATGGCTCGGCAGGCCGGGATACATGACTTGAGTGACCGCGTCGTGCGACTGGAGCATCGTGGCGACGGCCATGGCGTTGGCGTTGTGCCGCTGCATGCGCAGGGCGAGCGTCTTCATTCCTCTTAGCAGCAGCCATGCGGCGAACGGGTCGAGACAACCGCCGAGCATCGTTCGCTTGCGCCAAAGTCGCTCGACAAGTTCGGAGTTGGTGACGACGCAGCCGGCCACCACGTCGGTGTGTCCCGAGAGATATTTTGTTGCGCTGTGTAGCACGACGTCGGCCCCGGCCGCCAGCGGCTTCTGGTTGTAGGGCGAAGCGAACGTGTTGTCGACGACCGTGAGGATCCCCTGCCGCTTGGCGATCGTGGCGACGGCTGCCAAATCGGTCAACAGCATCATGGGATTGCTCGGCGATTCGACGTAGAAGAGCCGAGTCTTCTCGGTCGCGGCCCGGGCGAAGGCCTCGGCATCGGTCGGATCGACGAAATCGACATCGATCCCCAGCGACGGCAGATCCTTCGAGAGCACTTCGGTCGTGGCCGTGTAGAGCGACTGGGCCGCCACGACATGATCGCCCGGGACGAGCAACGCCAGCAACGTCGTGCTGACGGCAGCCATGCCCGAGGAGAAAGCCAGGCAGCGCTCGCCACCCTCGAGGTCGGCCACCACTTTCTCCCAGACCTCGACCGTCGGGTTTCCCCATCGGCTGTAGAAGGCTTGCGGCTGGATCTGTTCGGCATAACCGGCGATCGTGGCCGCTTTGTCGGCCCGGAAGGTCGACGTCTGGTACAACGGCGTGGCCAACGGCGCCGACGGCACCTCGGCCGCCGGGTGGTGGACGGTTCGGGTCGCGAACGACCAATTTTCTTTCTGTGGGTGGGGCATCCGTGAAGTTTCCCTCGGGAATCTGTGTGATCAGTAGGGTGCCATGGGCGGCTTGTCCGCCCTTGCGATTCAGGGGCAGGCAAGCTGCCCCCGGCACCCTATCAGCCGGCACGTTACAGACTACCGGGCATTTTGCCCCTTACCGACGAATCTGACAAGGTTCGCGCCGTTTTCGCGATGCGGCGTCTGCGGCCCGTGTCAGCAAGGATCCCCATTGCAGCCGCGAATTCTTTGACTTTCAGACGGATATTATCAATAATAGTGGTGGAATGCTGTTGATAACAGTCACTTTGAGGGGGGCGTGAAAGCTATGGCAGATCTACGGAACCGTTCACCACGGCCGAGTCGCCTTCGCCGGTTGCGTGTTGAAACGCTGGAAACACGCCGCATGCTCGACGGCGGTTGGCTTGGTAGCGTGATCCACGACGACGACGGCGACCTGTTTGCGGTCGATATCGATGGGAATCTCGATTACCTGGGCCGGCTCGACCTGACGCAAGACCAGAAGGTGATGTTCGATCTGGCCTTCTCGCCATGGGGTGAGTTGTACGGAATCGGCGGATCGCCGGAAGGCCCCAGCAGTCTTTACCTGGTCGATCTGGATCTCGACGCTGAGCCGGGCGGTGAGATCGACACGACGAATCTCGGTATCCTCAAGGCCGATAATACCACGATCTTCGCCAATGGGTTGGAGTTCCGCGACGACGGCCAGCTGTTTGCCGTCGGCTACGACCTCCAGGGCGAGAGCCATATCTTCAGTATCGACACGCAGAATCCAGAGGTCGAAACCGAGATTCGCGAGGCGGTGAAGGAGCGCTCGCTGGGCGACTTCCTGTCGGCCGGCGATCTGACGTTCGATTCGTCCGGCAACATGTACGTGACGACCGGCAACACCGGCATCCCGGAAACTTCCGGCTTCCTATTGTCTTTCGACCGCTCGTTGGACGAAATGACCGTCAAGGGTTGGACCGGCCACAACGACTTCTATGGGCTGACCTACGGCCCGGCCCCGCAGATGTACGCCTTCCGTTTCTGGCCGGACCAAAACGGCAACAGCGAGGTGTATCGGATCAATCCGGACGACGGAGTTTCGACCCGGCTGGCCACGTTGGAGCATCCGCTGCTGCTGGGAATCAACGGCGCGGCCACGATCTTCGAGCCGCCGACCGATCTGGGCAAGGTCGACTTCCTCGAACTGCTGAACGAGGATCCGATTCTCGGCGAGCTCTGGTATCGGCTCGAAGCCTTTCGCGATGGGATCCTCACGGCCGATCTCCCCGGGGCGGCAGCCGAGGCGGGAATCCAACTGACGCTCTACACCCAAGACGAGACCGGCGCCCTGCACGAAGTGACCTCCGGAGAATTGCGGCTCGACGAGGAGTCGGCCCAGGCGGACCAGGAATACTTCGTTCGCATCGAGAACAGCCCGGAAAACGTCGATGTGCGACTGACCAATCTGGTCGTGCCCGGGGACAATGGTGCGGACGTCTTCGGCACGGACGGAGCTGACCGGTTCGAGATCACTCCCGGCTCTCCCACCCAACTGTCGATCAAGGGCGTCCCCTACGAGTTCTCCGTCGATCTGGTCGAGGGAGCGACGTTCACGTTCACCGGGGGAAGCGGCCGTGACGACGCGAGGTTGTTCGGATCCGAAGGCGACGATGTTGCGGTACTTGGCCCCAATTCCGGCACGCTGACCGGGCCGGGCTATCTGGTCGAAGTGTCCGAGACGGCGGAACTCCATTTCGATGGGGGCGGCGGGACCGATTCCGCCACGATCAACGGATCGAGTCGCAACGACACGGCCACGATCGGGCCATTCACGGCCGAGTTGAGTTCTTCTTCCCGGTACACACTCGTCGCAGAGGACGTAGCACAAATCGACATCGATGCGAAGGGCGGTGACGATACGGCCCTGTTTACCGGCTCGGAAGCCGACGAAACGATCGTGCTGGCCCCCGGATCGGCAGACTTCCACGACGACGCCTTCGACGTCAATGCCGTCAATTTCGAGTCGGTCACGGCCTTCGGTGGCGGAGGCAGCGACACGGCATCGCTGAGGGGCTCGGATGCCGACGACAAGGTCTTCTTGGAGATCGCTTCGGCCACGCTGGAGGCGGATGCCTATACGCTGGAGGTCAAAGACATCGCTCGTATCGATGTCGACGCTGCCGGTGGTGCCAATACGGCGACGGTTACCGGCTCGGATGCCGACGAAGTGGTCGAACTCTGGCCCGATCGTGTCGAAGTGAGAAGTGGGGCGGAGTTCCTGGTCGAGGCGGCTCCTTTCGAGTCGATCACGGCCACTGCCGGTAGCCTGTCGGATCATCTGATCATGCACGATTCCCCCGGCGACGATAGGTTCGTCGGTTCGCCCATCTACGCATCGCTTCTCGGTGACGGGTTCACGTTGGTTGCCCACCAGTACAGGAATGTCAATATCCATGCGAGCGACGGCGTGGACATTGCCCGTCTGTATGATTCACCCGATGACGATCAGTTCTCCGCCTGGCCCGGCTCGTTCCGGTTGGACAGCCCGGATGGCTCGTTGGAGGCCGAACAGTTCGACGCAGTCCATGCCTTCGCCACGGCCGGTGGGAACGACAAGGCGGAGCTTTACGACTCGCCCGGCAACGACCACTTCTTCGGTTCGCCGGCAGAGGCCTCGCTCTACGGCGACGGTTTCTACAATCGAGTGGTACAGTTCGAGAACGTTCAGGCGTATGCCGTCAACGGCGGCATCGATGAAGCGAAGCTTTACGACTCGCCGGGCGACGATGAGTTCCTCGGCACGCCCGAGATGGGTGAACTCCGCGGCGAAGGGTTCTTTGTTTCGGCAAGCAACTTCGACGGCGTCCATGTGGCCGCCAAATTCGGCGGGTTCGACGTGGCCGAACTGCGAGATTCGGCCGGTAACGACAATTTCGTTGCCACGCCCGTTTACGGCGCCGTCGACGGACCGGGCTTCTACAATCGGACGATGTTCTTCGAAGAGGTTTGGGCATACGCCGGCAACGGTGGTATCAACGTCGCCAAACTGTTCGACTCGCCCGGCGACGACACGTTCACCGCATGGCCGGAGTACGGTGTCCTCGAAGGCGTGGTCGAAAGCAACAGCTACTACCACCGTGCCGAGGGCTTCGACGGGGTCCACGCCTACGGCGAAAACGGCGGCTTCGATACGGCCCGACTGTACGACTCGCCCGGCAACGACCGTTTCTATGCCACGCCCGTCTTCGGAGCCCTTTTCGGCGACGGATTCTACAATCGGGCAAAATACTTCGACCAGGTCTTCGCCGATGCGAGCGAAGGCGGCGATGACGTTGCGGAGTTGCACGACTCGGCACTTGACGACGTGCTGACGGCCGGGGGAGATGAGGCTTGGCTGACCAATGAAGATCTCGGTGACATCTTCCAGTATGCAAACAAGTTCGACACCGTCAAAGCGTATGGAACGACAGGCACCAATCGGAGGGTTTTCCTGGGAGCACTCAATTTCACGCTCGATTGGATTGGCAATTGGGTCGGCCCGTGATAACGAGGTGGCACTGATACGTTCCTAGCCCATGCGTTCCTTCCGCAGACCGCATCGGAGGCTCTGGTCTGTCGTTGCCGAGTGTAAGTATTCGCCGAACCCGTGCCAACTGTACGATGGGCCTCCGAGCCCGTCGACGTGGAATCCCCGACGGGCTCGGAGGCCCATCGTACAAGTTGGTTCTCCGACGGGTTCGGCGAA
>JAZFUB010000146.1:0-10848 GCA_036447015.1 Thermoguttaceae bacterium
GTGCCGGTCGTGTAAGCTCCCGGATGAGCGACGACGTAGGGGATCCCCAGCGTCTCAGCGCGACGCAGCTCCTCGGCCAAGGCCCGGACCGATCGGCGCCACAGGTTCCGATCCGGGCTGGCGAGATTGATCAGGTACGAATCATGAGCCATCGAATGGACAATGCCCGACTGCTTCAAGGCATCGCGGAATTGCTCGGCTTGGAGGGGCGTGATCTTCTTGGCTCGCCACTGGTTGCTGTTCTTGGTGAATAGTTGCACGCAATCGCAGCGGCAGCTTTTCGCCCGTTCGACGGCCAGATGATACCCCCCGGCTATCGACATATGTGCACCAAGTATCGCCATGTCGACACGTTAGCAGTTTCGCAACACGCTCGCCAGGGACATATTCCAGCGGGGGGGTAGCCATGCATCTACAGATGGGTTTGTGCATGGGACACCTGCGGTCTGGCAGAATTTGCCTACTTGATTGTTGTGAGGTCTTTGCTTTAGAATGGAAAGATCGCGAAGAGGCACTTTCTATACTGTGTCATTTCCGTTTGGAGCGGTTCATGTTCGAACCCTGGTGCTGGTGGCTGTTGGTCGGTGTTGGGGCCGCGTCGGCTGCGTTTGCGTTGATCTGGCGTCCGATACGTGCCGCCTCGCGCGAGACACGATTGGCCCAGAACCGGCGCGATTTTCATTGGCAGCGGGAACGGCTCGAGGCCAAGTTCATCCGGCTGGCATCTTCCAAGGCCGGTCCCAACGCGCTATTTTGGGACGACTGCGAGTTCGATGACGACGTGGCCTACGTCAAGAATCGCAATACGGGAGAATTGTCTGCCTTCGTGGCGCTGACCGTTTCGGTCAATGCCTATGAGAACTCGACGTCCGACGGCCGCGGGCGGATCGGCAATCTTCGAGCCGGTACGGCCGTCTTTCGATTCGAGGGCAGTCATTGGGAAACCGATGGTCGGGCAATCCTCAACCTGAGCCCCGCCGAAGCGATTCGCTTCTATCAGAACGACCTGGAGATGATCGATCAAGAGCCGGCCGGACAACCCTTCGCCGGTCGCTGAATCGCATGGATCGTTCGAGAGGCCGTGGCGCGGACGAGAGTTGTCTACGATCCCCGGGCGGCTATCCCTGGACGGCCAGTTTTCGCAGCACGGCCTGTAGGATGCCGCCGTTTCGGTAGTATTCGAGTTCGACCGGCGTATCGATCCGAACGGTCGCTTGAAATTCCTTGACGGTGCCGTCGGCTGCGGTCGCGCGAACCGTCAGTTCGCAGCCCGGGCGGATCTCGTCGTTCAACTCGGCAATGTCGAACGTCTCCTCGCCGCTCAGCCCGAGCGACTGCCACGACTCTCCGTCGGCCAATTGCAGCGGCAGCACGCCCATGCCCACCAGGTTGCTTCGGTGGATTCGTTCGTAGCTCGATGCGATCACGGCGCGAACGCCCAGCAATTGGGTCCCCTTGGCGGCCCAATCGCGACTGCTGCCGGTACCGTACTCGGCGCCGGCAAGGACGACCAACGGCACGCCCGCGTCGCGATACTTCATGGCCGCCTCGTAGACGCTCATCGTTTGTCCCTCGGGCAGATATCGCGTCACACCGCCTTCGGTGCCAGGGGCCAAGAGGTTGCGGATGCGGATGTTGGCGAACGTACCCCGCGTCATCACCCGATCGTTTCCTCGCCGCGAGCCGTAGCTATTGAAATCGATCGGGTCGACGCCGAGCTGTTGCAGATACTTGCCCGCGGGACCGTCGGCCGCGATGGCTCCGGCCGGCGAAATGTGGTCGGTCGTCACCGAATCGCCCAACGCCATGAGCACGCGCGCGTCGCGGATCGGCTCGATTGGACCCGGCTCGGTGGGCAGGTCGATCAGGAACGGCGGTTCCTGGATATAGGTGCTCTGCTTGTCCCAAGGGAACAGTTCGCTCGCGGTGACGGAGATCGCGTTCCACGTGGGGTTCGACTCGAACACGTTGGCGTATCGGCGGCGGAACATCTCGGGCTCGATCGCCGAACTGACGGCAGCGGCGATTTCTTCGTCGCCCGGCCAAATGTCTTTCAGGTAGACCGGCTTGGAGTCGGCTCCCGTGCCCAGCGGTTCGGTCGTCAGATCGATGTCGGTCGTTCCGGCCAAGGCATAGGCCACGACCAGTGCCGGGCTGGCCAGATAGTTGGCTTTCACGTGCGGGCTGATACGGCCCTCGAAGTTGCGGTTGCCGCTCAATACGGAGGTGGCCACGAGGTCGCCCCGATCGATCGCCCCGGTCACCGGCTCGGCTAGCGGGCCGCTGTTGCCGATGCACGTCATGCAACCGTAGCCGACCGTCTGAAATCCCAGGCGGTCCAGCGGCTTGTCGAGCCCGGCCTTCTCGAGATAGTCGGTCACCACGCGGCTGCCGGGCGCCAGGCTGGTTTTTACGTACGGCTTGACCGTCAGCCCTCGCTCGACCGCCTTCTGGGCCAACAGGCCTGCGGCGATCATCACGGACGGATTGCTCGTGTTCGTGCAACTAGTGATCGACGCAATGACGACCGCCCCATGGCCGATCGTCGTCGTTCGTTCGGTCTCGACGACGTCGGCCGTGCGTTGGCACTGCTCGTCGGAAAGTGCGAAACCTCGCTCGGCGATCGGAGCACGAAGTGTCTCTTGAAAGGTCTCTTTCATCGAGGAAAGCGCGATCCGATCCTGCGGCCGTTTCGGTCCAGCCAGGCACGGTTCGATGGTGCTCAGATCCAACGAAACAATCTTCGTATAGTTCGGCACTTCGGCATCGGCGAAGCGAAACAGTTGTTGCTCTTTCGTGTATCGCTCGACCAGTTGAACTTCCTCGTCCGTTCGGCCCGTCTCGCGAAGAAACTGCAACGTCTGCTCGTCGACGGGGAAGAATCCCATCGTGGCCCCGTATTCGGGCGCCATATTGGCCACCAGTGCCCGATCAGCCAGTTTCATGGCCGAGGCGCCCGGTCCGAAGTATTCGACGAACTTTCCAACGACGCCTTCGCGACGCAGGATTTGGGTGATCGTCAGCACCATGTCCGTGGCCGTGGCACCCGGCGGTAGAGAACCGGTCAACTCGAACCCGACCACCTCGGGCGAGAGCATGTAGAGCGGTTGTCCGAGCATGACGGCCTCGGCCTCGATCCCGCCGACACCCCAGCCCAACACGCCCAGGCCGTTGATCATCGTCGTGTGGCTATCGGTGCCCACCAGCGTGTCGGGCATGGCGACCGGACCGATCGCATCGTCTCGCACGAAGACACCCTTGGCGAGGAATTCGAGGTTGACCTGGTGGACGATGCCCGTCGAAGGCGGCACGACGCGAAAGTTGTCCAGCGACTGTTGGCTCCAGCGGAGCAGTTCGTAGCGCTCGCGATTGCGACCGAATTCCAATTGCACGTTTACCGCCAGTGCATCGGCCGATCCGGATTGATCGACCTGCACCGAATGGTCGACGACCAGATCGACGGGAATCAGAGGATTGATTCGCTTCGGATCCCCACCCAACCGGCTCATCGCCGTTCGCATGGCCGCCAGATCGACGACGGCCGGCACTCCGGTGAAATCCTGTAGCACGACCCGGGCCGGCTTCAGCGGAACTTCGACCGGCGTCTGGGCATCGGCGCTCCAAGCGGCCAGATTTTTCACATCGTCCTCGGAAACCTCGAATCCGTCGCAGTTGCGCAACACCGATTCGAGCAACACGCGAATGGAAAACGGCAGCTTGGCGATCGAGCACAGGCCGGCCTTTTCCAGGGCCGAAAGTCGGTAGATCCCCGCCGGGCCGGCGCCGGTCTCGAACGTATCGCGGGCATGGAACGGGTCGTGTGGCTGTTGGGTCGAACTCATCGGACGGTCATTCTCCCTATCGCTGATAATTGTCGCTGCAAATGGGTGTTTCCGACTAAATCCTAGCGATTGCCCGTCGAGATGGAATGGGACCCACCTTGTGGTGGCCCGTCCCCCCACGCCCTTGCGTCGAAAACGTAGGCCGGATCATGATCCGGCATTCCCCATCGCAACGGCCGCGCCGGATCGCGATCCGGCCTACGGGAATTGACTTTGCAGATCTCCCGGTTCGGGTCTGAAATCGCTTGCACGGCACGTGGGAACAATCTACGATTGAGACCACGAACCTACCATTCCCCCCAAACGCTACGAGAAAGCCTGCCATGAAATCGAAGCTCTTGCTTGCCGCCGTGATGTTTAGTTCAATCCTCTTCCTCGCGATGGTGGTGGCTGCACCTGCCGCCGAGCCGGGCGAACGGCTGCTGACCTCGCAGACCGATGCGGGAGAACTCGTCGGCTGGCAGAGTTTCCATCAAGAGGCCGACACGCCGACCGGGGCGGTCTGGCAACTTGCCGACGGCATATTGGTCTGCAAAGGCTCGCCCTTGGGATACATTCGCACCAAGAAAGAGTATGCGAACTTCGTGCTGCGACTCGAGTGGCGATGGCCGCCCGGGAAGGAGCCGGGCAAGGGCGGCGTGTTGATCCGAACGACCGGCCCCGACAAGATTTGGCCCAAGAGTCTCGAGGCCCAAATTAACGTCGGCGATGCGGGCGACTTCTGGGGGCTCGACGGCTACGCGCTCAGCGGCCCGGCCGAGCGCAGCAAATCGCTCGAACATCCGCAGTTCGGCAAACTGACCAATCTCGCCAAAACCGAGCCGGCCGAAAAGAAGGCCGGCCAGTGGAATACGTATGAGATCGTGGCCGACGGCGAGGTCGTCACGCTGACGATCAACGGCAAGGTCGTCAATCGGGCAACCGGCTGCAAACCGGGCTCCGGCGTCATCTGTTTGACGTCCGAGGGCAATGAGATCCATTTCCGCAACGTTCGGCTGACGCCGATTGTCGAATCCAAGGACTAGTGTTGCGTCGCCGTACCGGCGACGGCTAAACGGTTTTTACTTGAACGTTTCTCGACTTTCACTGGAGGATGCATCATGCGACGTGTTTTGAGTTTGCTTGTGGTTTCGGCCCTTTTCGTTTGCGTGTGCAACGTGACCATGGCGCAGGATCAGGCGGCGAAGAAGAAGGGCGGAAGGGGAATCAAACTGTTCAACGGCGAGAGCCTGGACGGTTGGAAGAGCTTTGCCTTCAAGAGCGAAGCGAAGATCGACGACATCTGGAGCGTCAAGGACGGCACGCTCGTCTGCAAGGGCGAGCCGCTGGGTTACCTCTTCACCGAAAAACAGTATACGAACTACAAGCTGACGGTCGACTGGCGTTGGGCCGGCGAGAAAGGCGGCAACAGCGGCATCCTGCTGCGGACCAGCAGCGAAGCGGTCAGCTTTCTGCCCAAGTGTGCCGAATGCCAACTACGCGCCGGCAGCGCCGGCGACCTCTACGGGTTCCACGGATACAAGCTCAAGGGCCCCGAAGATCGGTTTGCGGTTCGTGAAGCAGGTGCGCTCGGAACGATGTACGCCGTGAGCAAAGCCAAGGACGTCGAGAAGGAGCCCGGCAAATGGAACAAGGCCGAGATCACCGTCGACGGCGGCACCATCACGGTCGTCATCAACGGCGAAGAAGTCAACAAGGCCACCGATTGCGACGTCACCGCGGGCCATATCGGCTTGCAGTCGGAAGGCGGAGAAGTCCATTTCCGCAGGATCCGCCTGATCCCGATCAAGAAATAGCGACCGGCCAACATGTTTAGCCGTCGCCGGCACGGCGATGTGAACTCTCAACCACCAAACGAACAAGGGCGTCGAACCACGCGGTCCGACGCCCTTGCTTCATTTCATATCGTAATCGTCCGCGGCGATTCTACACTTCACCGGCGGCCGGCACCACGAACGGTGCGCGATACTCGCGCGTGAGCATCGCGTTGGCCGCGTCATTGTCCGCGAACGTTTCGCTCTTGGGGTGCATCTTCAGCATTGGGCCGAGTGTGAGCTTCGTCTTCGCCTGGGCGAAGAGGTTTCGGTCGACGGGCTCGGAGGCCCATCGTACGCATTGATTCACAGCCTAGGAGCGAACGACGACATTCATTCGCCCGTCATCGGGCCAACGGGTTGGGAACCACGTCGATCAGGTAGGAGATCGGCCTTCCCCCCAGGCCCTCGAACCAGAAGGTCACCTGCGTCTGGCCGGCCTGTTTTCCGACGATCGACAGTTCGCCGGGCGTGAATTGCACGACGGCGCAGACGCTCGGGTCGGCCACTTCCGTTCGTGCCACCTTTCGCGTCGTTCGCAGCACCTTGCCGCAACGCTGGACGATACTGAGAACCTCCAACTGATCGGTGACCTCGAACGGGCCCAATCGTTCGGTCGTCCGATTCATCGGCGATGCCGAAAAGGTTCGTTGTCGAGGTTCCCCGGACCAAAACTCGTCTGCCTGCTCCAACGGCTGACGCCATGGTTCGTTCTGATAGGATGCAACTCGAACGCTCCTCGGCGTCGCATCCCTGTCGCCCATGCGAAGCACATTCGGCCGCGAAGCGACGTTCGACGCTTGACCGGAGAATGCCGTGTCGGATGGCCAGCCAACGTGGACCACGTCCGACCGCAACGTATTGAAGGGCACATGGTCGGCTGCGGGATGGGCGATGATGCGCGAGGAGTCGGGCAACGGATTCAGTCGCAGTTCGGTCCTTCCGGTCGCGTGCGACGCGGCCATGCCCGAATGATTCCGGCTCGCCGCCACGTCCAGACGCAATCGTGACGTGAAGACGTCCGGCGTCGATTTGGCCGACGCGTTTCGAATCGCGACGCAAGTTTCGCCCTCATCACGTGTCGACATTGCGGGCGAACTTTCCGTGACCGTGGCGGCGGGCTCGATGATCCTCAGCGTCGTGTGCGGCTCACGAATCGTCTGAGCCGTTGCCATATCGTTCGCTGCCATAGCGACAAGGACAACGGCAGCAGCCGACAGAGCTTTCCCGACACGCATCCCACGCAGCAGTGTCAATTCTCGCATCCTCGATCACCCCCAATTCGATTCGACCACGATTTTCAGATTTTCTGCCCGTGGCGCTCGCCAGGCATCGGTGCCGTTGCTACGCGACACCAGCACACGAATCGAGCGCACCCTGGAGGTTCGTATCGGGGGTGTGCGGATGATAAATTGAGTAAAACGGAGGGGGTATTCCGATTTTTCCGGATACGCGAGACGACTGGCAAAATGGGGAAATGGCGCAATGTTGCCTCAGACGTATCGCGACATCAGCCGATCGACCAGGCCCGGCGAGAGGCGGTTGAGCCAGAGAAGGACCTTTCCCCATCGGTAGGGAATGATCTCGTGTCGTCCGCCCCGAATGGCTTGCACCGTTTGCCTTGCCACCTCGGCTGCCGAGACGGCCGCGTGCTGTGGCCAGTCGGGTTGGCCCGTGTTCTGAATCACCGCGTCGAAAAACTCGGTCTCGGTCGTGCCGGGGCTGACGACCAGCACGTCGATCTTCCGGGCGGTGAACTCCGCGCGGATCGACTCGCTGAATCCGTGGACCGCGAACTTGCTGGCCGAATACTCGCTATTGTGCGGCACGCCACGCCGGCCCAGGATGGAACTGACGTTCACGACGATCGGGTCGACGCCTTGCTTCAACAGGGGCAACGCCTCGCGAGTCATTTCCACCAGCGCAAAGAAATTCACCTCCATAATCCGCCGCACTCGCTGCGGGTCCGCATCCTCGAACAGCCCGGTGGCTCCGATGCCCGCGTTGTTGATCAGCGTATCCAGGCCGCCAAACTTCTCCCGGGCGGCTTCGAAGGCCGCATGTCGGGTCTTCGGCTCCGTGATGTCGCCGGCAACCGCCCAGATCGTGCCGCCGTCGGCGCGGATGCGCTCACACAGTTCGTCAAGCCGATCCTTGCGCCTGGCCGTGGCGACGACTCGGGCTCCCTGTCGGGCCAGTTCCAGGGCCAACTCGCGACCGATGCCGCTGGACGCGCCGGTCACGATCACTCGACTTCCGGAGATAGTGCGTTTGGCCATGGCGTCGTTCTCAGGCAGTGCCGTTCTCAGGCGACCTCTTCCACCTGATCGTCCTGCGGCGGATGGGACGGATCTGGGCGGTGGTTCCGATGGGGACGGACCTCGACACCCGCCTCGTCGATTTGGCCCATGTATTGCTGGGGGAGGCGACAGTGGACACTCACGCGTGTGTCGTTATACTGGGTCGAGAGCACCTCGCCATGGGCCGCCAGATAGGCCATCAGTCGACCGTTCTCCACACCCATTTCGACGTCGACGTCAAGGAAACTTCGGCTGAGCGAGTCGCTCACGGCCGCGGCCAGTCTCGAGAGACCTTCGCCCGTCTTCGCGCTGATCGGCACGGCGTTGGGATACCGGTTCAAGAGACCCTCCACCCGGGCTCGATCCTCCATCGAGTCGATCTTGTTGATGACCAGCAGCGTGTCTTTCGTTTGAATGTCGATTTCTTCGAGCACCCGATAGGCTGCGGTCACTTGATCGTAGACGGCCGGGTTGGCTCCGTCGGCCACGTGCAGCAACAGATCGGCCTGGCGTGCCTCTTCCAGCGTGGCCTTGAAACTCTCGACCAGATGATGCGGCAGATCGCGAATGAACCCGACCGTATCGCTCAACAGCACGGGCCCCCAGCCGGGGAGATGCCAGCGCCGGGTCCGCGTGTCGAGGGTCGCGAACAGCGCATCCTGGGTGAAAACGTCGGCACCGGTGATCGAGTTCAGCAGCGTGCTTTTGCCGGCGTTCGTATAGCCGACCAACGAGACGGTCATGGCGTCGCTTCGCGCGGCCACCTCGCGCTGTTTGCGCCGTTGGATGCCTTTGAGTTCCCGGCGGAGATCGTGAATCCGCCGCTCGACCAGTCGGCGATCTTCCTCCAACTGCTTCTCACCCGGCCCGCGCAAACCCACCGTATTCTTCTGACGCGACAGGTGCGTCCACATCCGTTTCAGCCGAGGCATGGCATATTCGTGCTGGGCCAATTCGACGGCCAATCGGGCCTGGTGCGTTTGCGCCCTGCTGGCGAAGATGTCGAGGATCAACTCGGTCCGGTCGAGCACCTTCACGTTGGTGGCCTTCTCGAGATTTCGCGTTTGGCCGGGCGACAGGTCATTGTCGAAAATGACCACATCGGCCTCGGTCGACTTGACGAAGGCCGTCAACTCGTCGACTTTCCCGCGGCCCAGATAGGTGGCCGTGTCGGGCAATTGCCGGCGTTGGGTAAGCTGGCCGACGATTCGCACGCCGACCGTCACCGCCAAGCCCTCCAGTTCCTTCAGCGGCCATTCTTCAGCAAGTCGGTCCGGCAGGAAGACGCCGACCAGGACGGCCGCCTCGTTGGCAACACTCTCAGAGCGGTCTATTTCATACACGATCGAAGGAATCCTCCTACAATGACAAGTTCCCAGGCAATCTATACCTATTCTAAACGCTACGCGGCGAAAAGGCCCCCCCCGGTAATGAAATCCTAGGACAATCGGCGGCCTCCGGTGCCCCCCCCGCATAGGGAGAGTCGGACGAGACAGCCGAGGTTCGCCACTTTTTGCGACTTGGTGGGTTGATTTTGCCGGCCGAAACCAGGAACTTACGGTTCGCTGCTCGATCGTCGTTTAGCGGCCGGGCTCGCCCGGCGTGTTTCGAATTGCCCTGGTCGTCAAGAACACGATTGGGAAAGACGCTCACACCATGCCCGAATCCGTCCTCCAATTCGGTACCGGAAAATTCCTTAGGTGCTTTGCCGACCTGTTCCTCCACGAGACGCTCGACGCCGAACGATCGATCGGCCCGATCGTGGCATTGCAGTCGACCGGTGCCGAGCGTGCCGCGCAGATCAACCGGCAGAAAGGCCGTTATCGCGTCGCCATCCGTGGGTTGCAGCAGGGCCGGCCGATCGATCGTACGGTCGAGGTGCGTAGTCTTAGCCGAGCTTTGGCGGCCCGGCACGATTGGCTCGAGGTGCTCACCCTCGCACGGAGCGAACCGCTTGGGACGATCATCTCGAACACGACCGAAGCGGGTTACGCGCTGAACTCGGAGGATTTGGCCGACGACGTGCCGCCGCGATCCTTTCCTGCAAAACTTCTCGCGCTGTTGCAAGCCCGCCATGCGGCCGGTCTTTTGGGCGTGACGGTGCTGCCTTGCGAGTTGCTCGACGCGAACGCCGACCGGTTGCTCCGCCTGGTGCTCGAACAAGCCCGGGCGTGGCGGCTCTGCGATGCACTGTTCGAATGGATCCAATCGCAATGTTCTTGGCACAACACGTTGGTCGACCGCATCGTCTCGGCGGCGTCGGACGATGACCCGTTGTTGGCCGCCGACCCACTGTTCGCCGTCGCCGAGCCGTTTGCGTTCTGGGCGATCGAAGGTAGGCCCTCCGTGCCGGGCTTGACCGACCATCCGGCCGTCGAATTGGTGCAAAGCGTGGAGCCGTTTGCCCTGCGGAAAGTTCGCATCCTCAACGGGGCCCATACGGCCCTGGTCGCCAAGGCACGGCCGATGGGTTTTCAGACGGTTCGCGAAGCGGTTGGCAATGCACGGATCGGCTCCTGGCTGCGGTCGCTGTTGTTCGACGAGATCGTTCCGACGCTGGAAGGCCGCGTCGACGGCGCCGAGCAGTTTGCCCACGACACGCTGGAGCGATTTGCCAATCCGCTGCTGGATCATCGGTTGGCCGACATCGCACTGCACCACGAGGTGAAGCTAAGAACCCGATTGGCGCCGACGAGAGACGAGTACCGCGAGCGGTTCGGTCGCGAGCCGAAGCTGTTGGCCGAAGTCGCACCTTCGCCATCCGACGTTTAGCGGCCGGGCTTGCCCCGCGCGTTTTTTTGACGTATCGTTTGACTCCGCCACGAAACGCGCCCGGCAAGCCCGGCCGCTAAACGACGACAGGGAAGGCCAACGCCCCACCGCCGACGCACC
>JAZFUB010000147.1:0-3420 GCA_036447015.1 Thermoguttaceae bacterium
TGTCGAGTTCCTTCAGTTTGGCGAACAGGCGGCCGACGTCGCTATCCATTCGCGTGATCATGGCGGCGTGGCCCTTCTGCGGATCGGGCCAATCTTCGCTGGCATAGGGTCCGAAGTCGGGCACTTCCATGCCCTGGTTGCCCGCCTCGTTGTTCGCGTGCGGGATCGTGAAAGGCAGATAGAGGAAGAACGTCTTCTCGGCATTGCGATCGAGGAAGGCCAACGCCTCTCGGGCAAAGATGTCGTGCGAATAGTCGATCTTCTTCGTGGCCACGCCGCCGGGTGTGCGGTCGCGGCCGCCAATGATGTGGTTCACCTCGTTGCGTAGCAAAGCCCGCTTCTGGTTGTGCCAAAGATACTCGGGGTAATAGTTGTGCGCGTGCCCCTGATTGAGATAGCCGAACCAGAAGTCGAACCCCTGACGGTTGGGGATCCCGGTGGTGTCCGGCTCGCCGAGCCCCCACTTGCCGATCATGCCCGTTCGATAACCGCGACTGCCGAGGATCTCGGCGACGGTCACGTCCTCCGGCCGCAAGGGGACCCGAGCGTTGCCGCGGACCAGGGTGTGGCCCGTGTGGTAGCCGGTCATCAGCACGCACCGCGACGGAGCACAGACCGTGCTGCCGGCGTAACAGTCGGTGAACCGCATCCCTTCGGCGGCCATTCGATCGATGTTCGGCGTGCGAATGACTTTCTGGCCGTAGCATCCCAGGTCGCCATAGCCCAGGTCGTCGGCCATGATGAAGATGATATTCGGCTTCTCGGCCGCCGCGGCAGACGGCAAGTGTCCGAGCGGCAGAAAGCAGAACGACACAACAGCGACGAAGCAAAACGTTGGCGAGAGATTCTTCATGAGGTCGGCTTTTGTGGATTGGTGGGATACAAAAAGGGTTGTGGTTCAGATCGGTGTCGCCATCGAGCCGACATCGCCGGCCGAAGTCGGGCGCATCAGGTTGGACGGGTTCGCGCACTCACAAGCGGAACAATCGACACAAACGACTCCCTCTATTCTGGTGGTCGGAGTCGGCGTGTCAATGAGATCGAGCGGCATACCGATGCCCATGGCATTCGAAAAACCCGGCCGTGGAGCCGTCGAAAGAGCTCACCAAATGTGTAAGTCGTTGTTACATAAAGCATTTAGTGATTAGCAACGCTTGCCGCTGTTCCAATGGTCATGTTCGGCTGAGATTCCCGGTTTCGGACGCGGTGAAAGCCGCGTATCTGAAGGATTTGCGTCTCGGCCGAATAGCTTGACTGCACGGGTCCCTCCGACAGGCCGAATTATCCGTACCATCCACATTGTCCACATTAACGCGATTCTAACAATTCTGATTGGGGCAACACGTCGATGAGTATTTCTGGTTGGACGACGTGATCGGGTCGTATCGACCAATGGATGAGTGCCACTTGGGGGGCAATAGCCACACTAGACGTGCATCGCGTGGCTTGCTTTCGGTGGCTCGGCGGTCGGTATCTTACCGGCAAAGTCTCGTCCGGACGTGGCTAACACGCCGGAGAATCTACGCACGGACAGTTCGGCCGCCGGCCTCGCGCCATGCCGCAGGTGTTGAAGGGAGTCAAGACAGATGCGAATGCGAAGGTCTTTCCTACTTGTTGGCCTGCTGGTTAGCCTGCCGGCTGCCGGTGGAACGGCGAGGGCGCAATCTGCCGCACCGATGGTCGATGTTCAATCTCTGATCCATCGTCTCGATGCGCTAGACACACGCATTCGGGAACTGGAGTCGCAATTGCAGACACAGGGGGAGTTCCTCGAGAGGTTACCGGCAGTGCCCATCGGCAACCAGAACGTGACGCCGCGTTTTGCATCCCTGGCAACGGCGGCTGCCGAACCGGAAGCCGAGGCCCCCGCATGGGTCGATGTTTCTTCCGAGAAGTGGAAGATGAAATTCGGCGGCGAGATCCAGGGTGACTACGTGATGTATGCCCACCAGGATGCCGCCAACCGGGCGGAGTACGGCAACATCCCCAACTACTACGAGTTCCGCCGGCTGCGTTTTTGGGTCGCCGGCACCGGATACGGCGTCTACGATTTCAAGTTCCAACTGGACTTCGAGCCGGAAAACACGTTTACTGTTCGCAACGCCGCCGGCACGGGCACAACCACGATCGCCGCGGCCGGCGTGGGGATGCGAGACATGTACATCGGCATCCACGAGATCCCGGTGCTCGGATACGTGCGCTTCGGCCAATACTACGAACCGTTCGGACTCGAACAGAACACCAGTGATAAGTACGTCACCTTCATGGAACGGTCCCTGCCGGTGATCTTCGCACGCGATCGGCAGGTGGGTATCACCGCCTACAACCAATCGGAAAGCGAATCGCTGATTTGGGCCGCCGGTGCGTTCCTTCCCGCGATCGACGCCACCGAGAAGCAACGCGTTGCCGACGACCAGGGCGTCGACGTCGTCCTCCGCAGCGTATGGACTCCCTGGTACGAGTCGGATGGCCGCTACCTGTTGCACCTCGGCGGCGGGTATGTCTTCACCAAGGTCACCGACCAGACTGCACGGTTCCGTTCACGCCCGGAGGTCCACGAGAGTACCACGTTTCTCGACACGGGTAGTTTCGGCGCCGACACGATTCACCGCGGCAACGTAGAAGCGGCCCTGGTCAGGGGGCCCCTCTCGCTGCAAAGCGAATTCTACGTGGTACACACCAACGGCATCGGCGGCACGCCCGACATGGATTTCTATGGGGCGTACGCGTTCGTGAGTTACTTCCTCACCGGCGAGCATCGCGGCTACCGTCGCTCCCAAGGAGTCTTCCACCGGGTCACGCCCTATACCAACTTCTTTGTCGTCAATACGCCGCGCGGGTGTCAGGCCGGTTGGGGCGCCTGGGAAGCGATCGCTCGCTGGTCGTTCCTGGATCTGGATGAACCGGGGCTGACCTCGGACACACGAGGGCAATTGCACGACCTGACCCTCGGTTTGACCTGGTACTGGACGCCCCATGCAAAGATGATGTTCAACTGGATCCACGCCTTCAACGACATCGCCAGCGTGGGCCGGAACGAGGCCGACATTATCGGGACGCGGATTCAGTTGGAATTCTAATACCCGGTGAAGAATCCGGCGCGGCTCGAGTCTCGCAAGTACCGGCCCGGCTACGGCGACCACTTCTTCAATTCGGCAAGTGCCCATTCGGGCGTCTTGTCGTCGTGACACCCGTTGCAACTGTTGGGTACGCCGTACTCGATCGTGTCGGCCGGGGAGATGAAATCGAAGGTATGGTTGCGGGATTCCCCCGGAACCGAGTTCTTGCCCGTCTTGGGCATGTGGCACTCGACGCACCGGCTGCCGACGCTGGTCGGGGCATGGCCGGTGTGGTCGCGGAGGGTCTGGTAGTCCGGGCCGAGATCCTTCTCGGGGCCGTGGCAAATCAGGCACAGGGCGT
>JAZFUB010000148.1:0-3696 GCA_036447015.1 Thermoguttaceae bacterium
GCGCTAGCGGCGGCCGAGTGCTTGTCTATCTCGGCTCTGCGGATGGTTTAGCGTCGAAACCCGCCATGGGCCTGCAAGCAGACGACGCAGGGGCCCAGTTCGGAAGTCAGGTCTCCTTCATCGGGGACGTCAACCAAGACGGCTTTGATGATTTCGCAGCGGCTGCACCTGGCGATTTGGTTTCCTCGACAATCACGACGGTGGAAGCTGACGGCACGGTCACCGAAACGATCGAATGGGTGACGGGCCAGATTTACGTCTTCCTCGGTTCGGACGACGGGATCCGTCCACTACCCGCCTGGTCCATTGCGGGAGACGATCTCGACGTCGACCACTACTCCCTGTCGGCGGGCGACCTGAACATGGACGGCTTTGTCGATCTCGTGGTCGGCTCTCCCGATTCCGACGTCGATCGGGTCGACGGCACGAATGTCGTTCGCGTCAACCAGGCCGGCAAGGTTCAAGTCTTCTTCGGTTCCGAAGAGGGGCTTTCCCCTGAGCCGTCGGCGACTTACAAGGGAGAACAAACCGGCGGCCACTTCGGCCACTCCGTGCAGGTGTTGGGCGACGTGAATGGCGACGGTTTTCCGGACCTGATGATCGGCGCCCCTGACGAACAGAGTGAGACCGTCGGAGCCGGACGCGCCTATCTCTACCTGGGATCCGAAGAGGGATTGTCCCCGTACCCGGCGCAGGTGTTCGAGGGCGACGCCAATCAAGATCGGTTCGGGGCGTCGATCGCGGCCGCTGGCGACGTGAACAATGACGGGTTCGCGGACGCTGTGATTGGTGCTCCGCAGCGGGCCAACGCCGGCGGAGGAGAAGGAGCCGCCTTCCTGTACTTCGGATCCATTGACGGCCTGGCGACACAGCCGCTGATTATCGAGCCCGATGCGCAGAACGCCCGATTTGGATTCGAGGTGGCCGGGGCCGGCGACGTGAACGGAGATGGTCACGACGACGTCTTCGTCCGCACGCTCAACGAGGTTATTCCCGGGCAGTTCGAAGGTCAAGTTCTGCTTTATCTCGGCGGGCTCAGCGGATTGTCCAGGACCGTCCTCCAGTTGGACGAAGCGAAAGAGACGGTCTCCGACGTGGACGTGTCGCGTAGAAGCATCGCCGCAGGCGGCGACTTCAACAACGACTCCCTGGACGATTTCGCCGTCGGCGCGTGGCAATACGGCGACGGGGAAGTGGGCGCCGTCTTCGCTTATGCGGGCAAACCGTTCCAATTCGAACCGCCGGTCATCGCCGTGGCCGAGGGCCTTACGCACACCTACGACAAGTACGGAAACTACACACTTTCCGTCGGCGTCACACAAACGGAAACCGCGTCGGCCTTCGGATCGACGCGCGTCCACGTTTCCGGGGCTCCGCTGCCGGCAGAAGACCGGTTTACCACCGATAAAGCGACTCCTCTGACCATTACCGCCGCGAACCTCTTGGCCAATGACCTGGATCCCGACGCGGGTGACGTCCTGTCTTTTGGGGGCGTCGATACCAGTGGTCTCATCGGTCAACTTGTCGATACGGGCGACTGGATCTTTGACTACTTCCCCAACGGCCAGTTTGACGACCTGTACGTAGGCGAATCGGCCACGGACAGCTTCAGCTACACGGTAATCGATCAAAGCGGTCGAAGTGCCGTGGCGTCGGTCATCATTACCGTCACCGGCGTCGGCCTGCCGCCCGCCGACGTGGTCGGGCGCCACATCTTCTACAACAACTCCGCGCTCGACGGCAACGACGCGGGAGCAAACGCCGACGACGACAACGCCATCGCCGAAGACAAACGGGCCTGGCTGCCGGGCGACGGGGATATCACGCTGGCCCACTTCACGAATTATGCAAGCGGCATCAACGGTATCATGGTCGACATCGATGCGGTGCCAACCGGCTTTGCGCCGACGGCCGCCGATTTCTCGTTCCTGGTGACGGACGCCAACGATCCGGGCATGTGGGTTCAGGGCCCCACGCCGACGGTGGACTTGCGTCGAGGGGCTGGGACGGAGGGCTCCGATCGAATCACGATCGTTTGGGAAGATGGTGCGATCGTCAGTCGATGGCTGCAAGTGACGGTGCGCGGGGACAACTTCGGCTTGAGTGGCAATGACGTCTTCTACCTCGGCAACGCGGCCGGCGATATCGACGGCGACCGCACGGTCGGCGACCGCGATTTGAATCTGGTTCTCTCATCCCTCGGAAGCGCCTCGCCGACGGCCGACATCGACCGCAGCGGTCTCGTCGAGATCGCGGACGTCAATACACTCGTTTCCCTGTTCGGCGCCGGTTTGGCGCCGTTCTCCCTGCCGGCCCTGTCGGTCGAAGCGCCGACAAGCTCAGTGCTTTACGGCCCGGCCGAAAAACCCGCCCTGCCGTCCGGCGTCTTGCACAACTCGCTGTTGGCGATGCCCGTTGGTCCTGTTTCGCACGAAGCAATGGTTGGTCCGTCACGAGCGCGGGCGTTGCTGCAAAGCAGCAGGCTTTTCGTTGGACCGAAGCTGCCTGATTCGATCGCCCAACCGCGCCCGCTCATCCGCCCGGCTCGATCTCCGCAAACCTCCAATCGAATCGACGAGACAAGCATGCTTGCCATGCGGCGGGCATACGTCGATGCCACCTTTGCCCGGATCGCGGCCAGCCGGCATTCGTCTTCTCGGGCGAGGTACTGGTTCCTCGACGACTCGCTATGGGAAGACGACCTTGCGTCACGCAATGCAAGGCACCGTAGCACCGACGTCGATCAGGCGTTGGAAGACGAGTTGGTTTGGTATTAGTTGGGCGCCGATCATTTCCGTCGGCTCGACGGCGTCACCTGGACGCGGGCTGAATTCTGTGCATCTTATTGTTTTCGCCTGTTTCCCCTTCGCTCCCTATCGTGAATGTCCTATCCTGGCCCGAGATAACGGCTCTACGGCCCACTCTGTGCCACGATGGCTCAGGGGTGTCCAAAGTACCTGTTTGGAATTTGGCGCCGGGAAGTGCGTTCCCCGTCGACGTTTTTTCCGTTCACGGCGATCTCTGGGGAGGTCCCGCATTCTCAGCGAGAATCTAGCCGATGGCCGGCGAACCTCATGGCCAGACTGGGAACCGTCCCCGACGCCGAGATTGCGGAGGAACTCGGCTTATAAGCCGCCACCGTCGGGCTTGTCCCGGCGGGGCGATGATTGACAGCTACAACGACGCCCGCTCGCACCTCACACCACCGTCGGGCTTGCCCCGGCGGAGCGATGATTGACAGCTACAGCCGCGCCCCGGACAGCGCCCCACGATCATATTCTCCAAACGTCCCAACGTAATAGCCGAACTGAAAAACCGCCTTCATCCCCCAAACGTACGCGATGTTGTTCATGTAGCCGAGCGCCACTTCGGCCGGCGACTCGCCAACATCGCAGCCAACGGTCAAATGCAGATGGTCCGGCAATACCGAAGCACGCGACAGGAGCCGCCCGTGCTTCTGGGTGGCCTTTAGAAGCATGTCCCGAACTGCCGTCAGGGGGTCTTCGCGAATCTCCATATAGCGCCCGTCGCAGACGAGCACGACGTGCAGGTTGTACCAATACACACCGTAAGCGCTGCGCCGCGGCCGGGCGAGGTCGACGTCGTCGTGGCGGGTTTGAAAACGTTCCAGCCGCCTTTGTACCTCCGGGTCGGCCATCGGATGATGACCAAGTTGATCGGCAACGTCGCGCTCGA
>JAZFUB010000149.1:0-7931 GCA_036447015.1 Thermoguttaceae bacterium
GTCAGCCGGATCGGTCGCCTCGACCTCGAAAGGCTGCAAGACGATCGTCTGTCCGGCGACGCTCAACACGTACTCGCCGCGTGTGCCGGCCTCCGCTTCGATCTCGACCGTATAGGTCCCCGACATGGCGGCCGTATGCGTCAATCGGGCGTTCCGGCCGTCCGCGGCTCCGTTCGTGTCCGTGCCCACCAGCGTGCCCGTGGGATCGTAGAGCCGAACGGCCGGATCGAGCGTGTTGTCCGGCCAGCCCGGGCCGTCGCCGGGGGTGATCGTGGTGATTTGCAACTGGTCGCCCGCCAGTGCGTCGACCTGATAGCGATGGCGCGGGACGGCCGAGATCTGCTCGAACAGATAGACGGCACCCGTGTTCGCTGCGCCGGCGTCATTCATCGGGGCGCCGACGAAAACCGTATCGCCGCTGACCGCCACGCTTCGGCCGAACGTGTCATCGATCACCCCGTCGTCGGCCGACAGCTTTCGGGTTTCGACCCAACCGGTCCCGTCGAACTGGAAGACGTAGGCCGAGCCGGAGTGCCAACCGCCACCGTCGTCGTCGCGGTCGGACCCGACGACGACCGTGTCTCCGTCGATCGAGACGGAGCGGCCGAAACCTGCGTCGGCCCGGGCGTCCGAGGCGGTCAGTTTCTGCTGCTGCAGCCACTGGTTTCCGTCGAAGTCGAAGATGTACGACGCACCGGCCGCCGATGCGGCCTCGCTGTCGCCGGGTGCCGAGACGATCACGCGTCCGCCGCCGATCTCGACGGCCGAGCCGAACACGTGGTTGGCTTCGGCGTCGTCGGCCGTGAGCTTCTGTTGCTGGATCCACTGATTCCCTTCGACCCGGAAGACGTAGGCCGAGCCCGACTGGGTCCCTGCGTCTTCGTCTCGGTAGGCCCCGATGACCGCCAGACCGTTCTCCACGGCGACCGAGTGGCCGAAATAGTCGCCGGCGCCGGCGTCCTGGGCCGTCAGCTTGGCCTGCTCCTGCCACGTGGCCCCATCGAAGTGGAAGACGTAGGCCGCACCGCTATAGCCGCCGTCGTCGGAACTGCCGTACGCCCCGACCAGGGCCGTGTTGCCGTCGATCGCCACGTCGTAACCAAAATAGTCGCTGAAGACGGCGTCCGAGGCGGTCAGTTTCTGTCGCTGCTGCCACTGTTGTCCGTCGAACTGGAAGAGATAGGCCGCACCGGCGTCGTCGGCCTCGTCGTCGTCGCCATACGCGCCGACGATGGCCCACCGACCGTCGATGGCCACCGAGTGTCCGAGCCAGTCCTTCTCGTCGGCATCCGAGGCGGTCAGTTTCTGTGTCTGCTGCCACTCGGTCCCGTCGAAGCCCAAAATGTATGCCGCCCCGGCACTGGTTCCCGCCTCATCGTCCAGCCGGGCCCCAACAATGGCCGTCTGCCCGTCGACCGCCATGGCTCCGCCGAACAGGTCGCCGTCGTCGGCATCGTCGGCCGTCAGTCTCTGTTGCGTGGAATCGGCCAGATAACCGAGCACCGCACCTGTATCGGTAATGTCCGGGCCGCTAAGCGAATTGCGATCCTGCGGCTGCGGTTGGAAGTCGAGATCCCGAGTCACGATCAGACTGTAATCGCCGTCGCTGTTTTCGCCGCCAATCACTCGGGCATAGTAGGTCGATTCGGGCGCGTCGCCGATCGGATCGACGAACCGGTCGATCGTTCGCTGCATGGCACCGGTCGGCATGCCCATGGCCACGACGTTGCCCTGGGCGTCGAGCAACTCGAGTTCCAGATCCGCCATCTCCGCCGTGAGCGTCAACGAACTCGATTGGCCGTCGTCGAGCGTGAATCGGTACCAGTCTTCGCCGAGCGTGTCAGTCGACAACCGGCCGAGCACCGCACCACGCTGACCGGTGCCCAAGTCGATGAAACTGGCCGAAAGATCCTCGGCCGTGGCCGCCGAATCGTTGAAATGGCCGCCAAACGTTTCGGCTTCGACAGCCCCGTTGAGGATCAGTTCGAGGCCGTAATCGCTTTCCTGGGGGACAAACTCGCCACTGGCGACGATGGTATACGTCTCGGGCTGCGTCGGGTTGGTCCGGGCGGTCGAAGTCACGATGTGCCAGGGGTACGGAAGGGCCGGCGGTGCCGCAATCGTGTTGCCGGCCGAGTCGCGAATCTCGACCGTCGCCTCCAACCAGCCATCGTTCGTGATTTCGACCGTCATCGTCTGACCGGGGTCCACGTCGATCGTAAAGGCGTCGGTATCGCCCCAGTGGTCGATCGCCGCACCGGTCAGTTCCGACTGATAGATCAGACTACCCAACGGCGCCTTTGCATTCACGGGCGGGGGAAACGGCAAGGTCAAGTCGACCCCAAACGGCTCGATCGGCGTGCCCTGCAGATCGAGAATTGCGCCGGCAGCGATACGCACATTGTCCCAGTCGATCAAAGTAGTCGACGGCAGATCGAAAACGGCCGTGTCGTGATCGACGATCGTGACGGCCACGGCTGGGATGCCGCTGATCGTCAGATCGGACGCGTCGAGCGAACTGAGCAACACGGAGTCGTTGAAGTCGACCGTGATCTGCGAAGGAATCGACGTGAGAGGTTCGCTCGCGTCGGGCACGGTAGCAACCACCTCGAAAGCCGGCCCCTCGCCGGTTTGACCGCTGATGTTCAGCACATACTCGCCACGAGAATCGCCCACCGCAAGCACTTTGACCGTATAGCTACCGGAGACGGCCGCCGTATGCGCCAGCCGCGAGTTGCGGCCGTCCGGCGCCCCATTATCATCACTGGCAACGAGCGTCCCCGCCGGGTCGTACAATTCCAACGCCGGGTCCAGCGTGTTGGCCGGCGTGGTCGTTGTGATCAGCAGTTGGTCACCAGCCGTGACGTCGAGCGCGTACGTATCATCCGCCAAGCCTGCATGGAACACGTAGGCTGAGCCCGAGTATGGTCCAGCATCACGACTGCCGTACGCGCCGACGATCACCGTGCGGTCGTCGGTCGAGACGCTGGAGCCAAACCAGTCATATTGGGCCGCGTCGGAGGCGGTGAGTTTCTGGTGCTCTTGCCACTGCGTACCGTTAAAGCGGAAGATGTAGGCCGATCCCGAGTGGTCTCCAGCGTCATCATTGCCATCTGCACTAACCAGGGCTGTTTGGCCGTAGATCGAGACAGTACTGCCGAAATAGTCCGCTCTCGCCGCGTCTGAGGCAGTCAGTTCCTGTTCCTCTTGCCAGCGGCTCCCGTCGAAGCGGAAGATGTAAGCCGATCCCGAGTTTACGCCAGCATCATCAGTGTGCCCTGTCCCGACTAGGGCCTTGTCGCCGTCAATCGAGACCGCACGGCCAAAATAGTCCTCTGGGGCTCCGTCTGAGGCGGTCAGTTTCTGTTCCTCTCGCCACTGGCTTCCGTCGAAGCGGAAGATGTAGGCCGATCCCGAGTTGGATCCAGTGTCATCATTGCCAGGTGCCCCGACCAGGGTCGTATCGCCGTGGATCGAAACTGACCTGCCAAAACTGTCCCTTTCGGTCGTGTCAGAGCCGATCAGCTTCTGCTCCTCCTGCCACCGGCTTCCGTCGAAACGGAAGATGTAGGCCAATCCCGAGTAGATTCCTGCATCATCGCTGCCATGTGCTCCGACTATAACCGCATCGCTGTCGATCGAGACTGCGCCGCCAAAACGGTCCACTGCGCCCGGGCCGGAGGCGGTCAGCTTCTGCTCCTCTCGCCATTGACTTCCGTCAAAGCGGAAGATGTAGGCCGATCCCGAACTGTCGTCACCTGGAATTGTGCCGACTATGGCCGTATCGCCGTCAATCGAGACTGACCGGCCAAAACCGTTCCCGACAGCCCCGTCGGAGGCGGCCAGTTTCTGTTGTCTTTGCCACCGGCTTCCGTCGAAGCGGAAGATGTAGGCCGATCCCGGGTTGATTCTGTCGATATCATAGTCACTTGCCCCGATTATGGCTGTATCGCCGTCAATCGAGACTGCGATGCCAAAATTCTCCAGGGCGACCGGCTCGGGGGCGGTCAGTTTCTGTTCGTTGTTGCTTAAGTGGCCGAGGATTGTGCTGTAGAACGTGGCGTCTTGTTTGGATTCGCCGGACCAGTCGTCGGTTTCTAGGTCGAGGTGGCCGTCTTTGACGACTACCAAGCGGTAGCTGCCTCCGCTGCCGGTGACTCGGGCGTAGTAGGTGGTCTCGGTGGTGTCGGTTGTTTGGTCGATGAAGTTGTCGATGGCTCGGTCGGCGTTGGCGGTGGGCATGCCGATTGCCAGCAGGTTGGCATCGCCGTCGTACAACTCGAGTGTGACGCTCTGGGCCGCTTCGTGGTTCAGTGTGTCGGAGTTCAGGACCAGGGTGCTCGATTGGCCGTCGTCGAGGGTAAATTGGTACCAGTCTTCGCCGATTGTGTCGATCGGCAACGAGCCGAGGACCGCGCCGCGCTGGGCGGCTTCCACGTCGGTGAATGCGGCCGAGAGATCCTCGGCCGTTGCCCGGGTGTCGTTCGTCGGGCCGTTGTGTGTTTCGGCTTCGATCGACGCGCCGAGGATCAGGCGGGCGTTGTAGCTGCCGGTGGTTTCGCTCTGGGCGTCGACCGTGATGGTGTAGGTGGCCGCTTCGTTGATTGGGACGGTTTGTAGGACGAGCGTCTCGCCCGCGGCGGTTGCCGTGGCCGTGGCCAAAGTGCCCGACGGGTCGCTCAGCGCGACGGCCGGTTGCAGGCCCTCGGCCGACTCGACGACCAACGTGGCCGTTTGGCCCGCGGGAAGATCGATCGTCCAACTGTCGGACCCGCCCGGGCTGTCGAAGGTCGACTCGACCGAGCCGGAGTAGATCAAACTGCCGACCGGCTCGACGTGCGTAAGCGGCGTGGGAAACGGCCCGACCGAGAGCAGGTGACGCTGTTCAAGAGGCTCCATCGCGAGTCGGCCCGGCGCGGCGAGCGACGCATGGGCCGGTCGCGCGGCGAGCCAGTTTTGCAGACGCCGGAAAATGCCATGGTCGGTGCGCGCGGACGGAGTGTGATGCGGCTTCACGGATGTTTTCTCCTGAGAAGTTCCTTCGCGTCTTGTAGCTGGACTGGCAAGAATTCCGTAGGCCGGATCGCGATCCGGCATTTCCCCCGCGAAACGACCGCGCCGGATCACGCTCCGGCCTACGGACATTGGCGATGGCTGAACCATCTAGTGTAGTGGTAACCGGGGGGTTTTACAATGGTTTGGCATGGCCGACCGGGTAAGATTCTTCGGTTGTGATGGATCGCGTCCGGCTGCGACGACCGGCCCTCGAGGACCACGCCCTGGCGAGCGTGGCTACGGGTTGGGCGAATGTTTGCCCGCAATTTCCGATAAGTTGTTTGCGAGACGGGATTTGCGACTTTACAGGGCAGGCCGGTTCCCCTATATTACCGTGTGTCTGTTTGTCTATTTGGATTCGATCATGAAATGCCCTTTTTGCCAAAGCGATAACGATCGGGTGATCGACTCGCGTGCGAGCCAGGACGGATTCGCCATCCGGCGGCGGCGCGAGTGTTTCGATTGCCGGCGGCGATACACGACCTACGAGCGGATCGAGGCGACGACCGTCAAGATCGTCAAGAAAGACGGAGCACGCGAGCCGTTCGACCATAGCAAGATCAAACGAGGGCTGGAAAAGGCCTGTTGGAAACGGCCCATCAGCGAGGCCCAACTCGAAGCGATCGTTGCGGCGGTGGAGAACGAGGTCGAGGCCAATTTCGAGTCGGAGGTGGAAAGCCGCCACCTGGGCGAACTCGTCATGCAACAACTCCGCGACGTCGACGAAGTGGCCTACGTCCGTTTCGCAAGCGTCTATCGCCAGTTCAAAGACGTCCACGATTTCGTCAGCGAACTGAAGCCGATGCTCGACGAATCACGCCGCTCGCGGTAAGGTTCAAGGCCTTCCCCGCTACGGCCCCAAGTTGGTTCACTCGAATCAGGCGTCGGCCGAGGGGAACTTCATCCGCCAACGATCGCGCAAGATGCCGGAAAGCTGCTGGCTGAGTGCCGCGGGCAACTGAAGCGGCTCTCCCGATTTGTAGAGAGTGATCGTCTGGCGAATGTTGTCGACGACGATCTGGCACGGATTGCAGTCGACAAGATGTTCCTGCAGGGCCTCGCAGACGTCGGGGTCCAACTGGCCGTCGACGTAGTCATTCAGGGCTGCCAGAATCTCTTCGCATTTCATCGGTCATTCCCCCGGTCGGTCGATTCCCTACCAGGACGGATGCGCCGTTTGGCGGTTGGTTACAGCATTTCTGCACTTTCTGGAAAAACGGCACTCAGGCCTACAAGATGGGGGTTTTGGACGCATCTTCCGATTCCGTTTCGGTCGTCGGCAACCTGGGCGATCTGCTGCTATGGGTCAAGAAAGCGGACGGCGGAGACAGCTTGAGCGATCCACGCGGCCTGCCAGGTGTGTTACACTGATATGCCCGGCGGCTGACCTCATAACTTGTCACCTGGAAAAGGATCACCGCACATGAACTCGATTCGAATCGCCGTCCTCGGTCTGATGTCTTCGCTGGGCTCGTTTGCCTCGGCGGCCGAACCGGACGGTGTCGAGCGTGCGCTGAGCGAAGTACGCGACGTCAAGGCAGACCTTTTCTCACGCCGGTCGAGTGTGTTGGGCACGCTGCCGGGCCCGGCCGAGACGGCCGCACACCAGATGCGTTCTCGACCGATCCCCGAGCCCAAGGCCGGCGTCTCGCGTGAAGTCCGTTTCGACGCCGCAACTCGAAGTCGGGCCGCGGCGTTGGATCCCGTGGCGTTGCGAAAAGCGAAGGGTCGCATGGGCATGCGTGTCTTGCCGCTGGGAATCACCGGAGCGTACGTGACGGAAATCACGGGGCATACGGAACTGGTCGTGGTCCACGTGCTCGACGATGCACCGGCCACCGGCGTCCTCAGGCCCGGCGACGTCATCCTCGGTGCCAACGGCCGGCTGTTTCAAGAGACGGAAGATCCGCGTCCGGAGATGGGCAATGCGCTGGCCGAAAGCCAGACGCCCGAGTTGGGTGGCATCCTTACGCTCCAGATCGTTCGCGACGGAAAGCCGATCAACGTATCGCTCGACCTGGGCAATACGCTGGCCTACAGCGACACCTGGCCGTTGAACTGCAAGAAGTCGAAGCAGATCAAGGCCGACGCCGTGCGTTTCGTGATGAGCCACTATCCGTGGCATCGCTACAACTTCTGGACGCCGCTGTTTCTGATGGCTTCCGGCGACGAGGCCGCGATGGAGATGGTCCGGCGACCTCGATGCCGCAAATATCAGTGGATATCACACAACAAGGACGGGCGAGATACTTGCGAATTCAACGTCTTGGAGCACTTCCGCAAGCAGTGGCACACGAACCGGCGCTCACCGGCGATCGCGGGCACCGGGCGGTGGATCGCCGGGATAAGTGTAGGTGTCTGGTAGGAGTCGTTCCAGTTCGACAAGTTGGGCTTCGACCTGCTCGGTCCGCCGGTCCAGTTCGGCTGCCTCCTGCCGAAGGCGTTCGTACTGAGCGATCAGGGCCGCATCGTCTCGTGTCGCCATGGGAAACCCGCGCAAAAAAGAGGGAACGCCGGACACCGCGCCGTTCCCAACACCCCGACCAAGGGGCACAGCAGAACAACACGCGCCGGCGCTCCCTTTTGGAGCGGGCCAACGTGCTGCTTCTGCTGTTCAAGGGCCCGACGGCCCAAGTTGGTCGTTTGTCGGGAAGCAGCGGGACGCCCAAGGGCGCCCGGTCAAATTGTCAGCGACTATTTTACGTTGGGGGAGCAAGACACACAAGGAGCATCGAAATCCCGCTCCGGTTGCGACCGGGGCCGCACACCTTTCCAAAATTGGCCCGGCCGGCCGCCGCCTAAGCAAACCGACCGAGCCACTCAGGAATAGGGTTCCGCCGGGTCATTTTCGCGGGCGAAACAACCCTTGGCATTGA
>JAZFUB010000150.1:0-4931 GCA_036447015.1 Thermoguttaceae bacterium
CACTTCGGTAGAGTGTCCCTTCCCCTTGCCGATCTCGCCCGAAAAGTGGCCCGAGTTCTGGAAGCACGGACAGTGGAACGAGTTTCGCGCCCGAATCACGGGCAACCCGCCGACGATCACCACTTGGATCAACGGCGTGAAGTTCATGAAATGGACCGACAGCGAGAAACGTCATCCCGAGACGGGCGGGATCGCCCTGCAAGTTCACGGCGGCGGCGACCTCACGAAGCAGTTCGTCCGCTATCGCAAGGTTCGCGTAAAGGAATTGGACTAAGGCCATCGCTTGTACGTGAAAACGGCAACGCCCGGTCGTTGCGGTAATGTTACGGAGAGCCCGGCGGCCATCAAGTCGGCTCCTCGCATTACCGTGACACCCGGGGCGTCTAGATTGTTGATTTCATAGCGAGAGTCGGGCTGCAAACCTCGCAGTTTCAAACGTGCGGTCGCGTCGGGACAGTCGGCTCGACGGAAGGCCTGCACCATCCCTTCACCGGCCTCCGGGCGGTGGAACTGCCAGGCGATCCAGACGTTGTTTGCCCGACTGTACGGTGTGAGCGGGTAGAAATCGCCGTAATAGTTTGCGTTGGTATCGCGCCATTGGCCGATCAACCGGCGAAGTGCATCGTAGTCGATCTCTTTGACGCGGATGTCGATACCCGAGCCGAGGCTGGGGGCCGCGTTGCTCCAGAACGCATAAGGTTCGACCGGCGTCAGACCGCCGCCGTAGTAGCCCGCGTTGGCACAGGCCACGGTGCCCGTGCCGTGATACGGAATCCAGGACGAGATGCCGTAGGTCATGCACTGATGGCCGACCGGCTCGAACGCATAGTCGCTTCGCCACAAGGGAACGGCTCGCCGCAAGGTTTCCAAATCGTTGCGACGTCCACCCGAGGCACACGTGTCGATCAACATATCCGGATGCCGACGCCGCAACTCGTCCCAGTAGGCGAGCAGGCCGGTGACGTAGCGGATCTCCGTGATACCCTGCCGGTCGGCCGCGTCGGCCGCTCGCCAAAACGCCAGCGGATCCATGTTGAAGTCTTGGCGGTAGAGCCCGATGCCCTGCTCGACGAGGAGTTTGTCGATGTGTTCGGTCAGCCACTGTCGGGCGGTCGGGTTGCCCAGATCCAACAGCCGCATGCCATGGTCATCCGCCTTCGTGGGCCGATCGTATAGGACGAATGTGCCGACGTCGGGAGTGGCCCCCGGCGTCAGATAGCCATAGCTCCAGGGGCCTGCCGGATTGTTGGCCTCGTGAAACTCCTTGGCCGCATTGTATGTGTTGCCCGACGGCCCTGTCTTGCTCGACGACGCTGTCAGTTCGATTTCCAGGCCGGTCGAATCGCAGATGTGCGTACCGTTGCCCCATCCCACCACGAAGTCCAGCGTGTCGCCTTTCGCCAGGACGATCTGCTTGTTGCACCTGGCAGTCTTGCGGTCCTCTTTCGCACGAATCGTCGCGTCGAATACAGACTTTCCGCGATGCAGCAGATGAACGTCGGTGGTCGCTTTCTTGTCGATGGCGAGAAATGTGGCCCGCACCGAGTAGTCGCCGGCCTGCGGCGTTGTGAATCGCACGACGCTGTATTCGCCCTTGGAACCCGGATGAAACGACAACCGGCCCGGCTCCCAACGAATATCCGCCATGGATCGCGTGTTCGGCGTGGGGTTGTGTGTCACACACGGATCGCTCCCGTCCAGACGGGTCGACGACCACGCACATAATCCGGCCAGCGAGTGTTCGCGGCTCGGCGTCGGTCGCAGCAGCCACTCCTGATGATGTTCGTAGAGCCATGTGCCGGGCATCACCCGCTCCGGCTCGAACCACAACAACGTCTTCAGGCCCTTGGCGTGCGCGTGATCGCTGATCGGACGCAAGCCGCGAGGGAACCGCTTCGGATCGACCTGCCAGGTGCCGACCTGCGGCCAGCCTTGTTGTTGGACATACCAACCGGCGTCCATCCACCAGTAGTCGAGTTTTAGGCCCTCTTCCAGATAGCGGTCGATATGCATGATCTGGTTGGCTTCGTTCGCCCCGATCATCTCTTCGTACGCTCGCGAACTGGAAGCGACAAACTGCGGCGGCGGAAGTTTGCCACCCGGCTTGGGCATGCTATGGGCCATCATCCAACGGCGCCAGAGATTTTGTGCTCGGATCGAGTCTCCATGCCAGAAAAGCAAAGCGATCAACGGCGTACGAACCTCCTCGCCGGGCAGCAGCTTGAAGTGCGTCAGTTCCTGTCCGGCCCGGATGCGGATCGCCGCGTCGTCATCTCGAACGAACTCGGCAGCCCACTGCCCGGGCCATCCGACGGCAAGTATCACGCCCCGGGCGCCCCACTCCAGGTTGAAGTAGGACAGGTCCGAGTTGGTTGGGCGCCCACCGGCCGCGGCGATTCGCTTGGATGCCCGCGGTCCGAGCGGCGTCTCGAGCGGCCCGTAGTCAGAGCCGTTGGCGGGCGAGCCGACGGCGTGATGCAGCAGGAATTCGCCATCGCCACCTCGCTGCCAGGTCACGCCCAGCGGCTGAATGTCCTGCAAGATCGGCGTCTCGGTCCGGCTCGTGTTCTTGAAATAAAGCGTCCACTCGACGGTAGGAAAGTCGCGATACGCAATGGCAACACAACGCACAACGAGCCCGGAGTCCGGATCCGACCAGGTCAAAGTGTGTTCGCTCCGCCGGTCGTCGAGTTTGCGAATGCGACGTGTCTGTTTCCAACTCGGCAGGAGTTCCGACGACGACTTTCCGCCATAGGTAAAAGAGAACGGCGGTGCGGACTCGTCAACATCCCCGAAGTGTGTGGCAATCCATCGGCCGGCTGTCGTCATTTCGTCGTCGGTCGCGGTGGTAGCCGAGACGAGTCCGGGCAGTCCGAGCACACTCACGGCTGCCGACACCATCACGAACACGATCATCAGTTGCTTGCGTAGCGGTCGCATGGTCTATTCCTCCGGCGTTTTGTGACGATTGCCAAGTCGCCGTGCCGGCGACAGCTAAACGGGGATGTGGCGACTTCGGTAAGTTATTCTTCGGTCGAGCTTCGCTCTAGTCCCAACAGACGGCCGTCCGCCAGACCGACGACCAGTTTTCCGTCGAACCATGCCATGCCGGCGATGTCCTGTGGCAACAACTGGGTGTTCGTGACTTTGCCGCTCTTGTCCAATAGTTGCAGGGTACCGCCCCAGTAACCGACTGCCAACTGGTCGCCAGCCGGGGCAACTAGCTTCACAATCCGGTCGCTGGGTGCGTGTTGCCGTGCCATTTCCATTGCGGCGGGGTCGGCGACCGTTGACAGTTCTTCTTCGAGCTTCTCCATCTGCGACACGTCGAGGATCAATCGAGCGGCGATCCGGCCGTTCGTGTCGACGATCGTCATCGAGCCGTCCCAGGTCAAAACGCGAAGGCTACCGTCGACCACTTTCATGGCGATGGCGCGGTCCGGCAGGGCGCTCTTCCAAGCAACAGAGAACGGCTTTGGTTGGGCGGCCTCGGATGCCGGTGTGACCGAGTTCTCCGACGGCATGACGAATCGCGTCAGGGGTTGCATGCCCGCCACTGCCTCGTAGAGCGTTCCGACCGCCTCGCTCATTCCTGCCGCGTCATAAGCGATCAGCGTGATCGACTCTTGTCCGGCACCCACGGCGTCTCGTTGCCAGGCCAGCATCCCTCGGCCGCGGCCGGGGAAGTTTTGGGCGTCGACCGGGTAGGGAAGAAACTTCTGCTGCTCGACGAACTGGACAAGCGGGTTGTCCTGGGGCGTGCCCAAAAGGACCACGGGTCCCTGAATGTCGAACCCGACCTTGCCCACGGAATTCTTCTCCCCCGGTTCGGCACGCCCGAATTCCAGGCCCACCCAGGTCTTGGCCTCGTCCTCGGAAAGCGGCCGCGGTCGATTGACTTCCGACGCAGCGACCGTTCGGCACCGGACTCCCCAAGGTTTCAGAATCTCGGTCAGCCGCGTGGCTGCCGGCCGGTGGTAATCGCTCGAACCGGTCACGATCGTCACATCGTGATGCACGCGGAAGAAACGGAAGAGGTTGTCCGCGTCCTTGCCGAAAGATACGGCTCGCGACGTGGCTCCCGCAACGGCTCCACATTGTGACGTGGCGTCGAGCGTGAACGATATCGTGCCTTCCGTGTTACTGAGCAACTCGCGAATCACCACCTGCCAGGCACCCGGCGGGTCATTGATGGCCAGAGGCAGTTTCAACTTCAGTATCCCCCGGCCCGTGGCCCGAAAAAGGTCGTAACGCGTCTTGCCCAAGGGATCGGTCACACGGATCTGCAACGGGATCGAACCGGTCAGCACACGTCCCTTATCGTCCAACACCAGACCGCCCAGTTCCACGTACAGCGGTTGCTTCGGCCTGGTCGGCTCGAACGTCAGTAGGGGAGGCAGTGCCTGGACCGATGCGATGGGCCTTTGGGTACGGGCGAACACACGCATCTGTCCGGGACCGAAGCGAAACTGGCCGACCGGAGGGTTGGCGTCCGGCCGAAACTCCCGGACCAGCCCGCCTCGCACTGCATCATAGACGGGGCGCCCATCGGCTTCCAGACGGATCGTCGCCTTCGCGGCACGGATCGCGTTTCGACCTCCCGTAACCGGATCGTAAGTGGCGTTGACGGCGAACAGGTATTCGACGTCGCCGTGGGCTTGCCGCGACGCGACAATGCCCGGCTGATCGCACTGAAACACCGGCTTGATCCCGGTGCGATCGAGCTGTCCCTTGATGGCCGTCGCCAATGGGGTTGCACCTTCGAACAGCTTGCCGACCGTTTCGTACGGACCGGCTTCCGTGTGTTTTCCTTCCGCGTGCAGCTTCCGCACCAGTTCGGCGTTAGGCAGGTCCGGCACGACACCCAAGTCGACGGCCCCTTGGATCTTTGCCTGGCAATCGGCCGTGAGCATGACCAAGCCGCCATGTTC
>JAZFUB010000151.1:0-3390 GCA_036447015.1 Thermoguttaceae bacterium
TCCTCGTGACTTGCCTAAAACAACGCGGAGGATCGTCTCTTCTACCTCATTCCGCAACCGCAATCCACTCACTCGACATAACCCCAAACCCTAACAGACGTTAAGTATGCTAGCATCGCTCAAAGTGGCGCTGTCCTACTAATCCTGTCGCACAAACTTCTGGGCCCGTTCTCCGATGATGTCGCCCGCATAGATGTTGCCGTGGGCGTCTTCGGCGATCGCGTGCAGCCAGTTCAACTCGCCCGGCTTCTCTTGGCCGTCTTCGCCTTTGGGGATCGTCCAAAGCTGCAGCAGCTTCCCGTCGCGGTCCAGCCGCATGAACAGTTGGTCCTTTGGCGGACACCCCAACAGGCCGCCGTCCTCGGGCCATACCATGGGCGAGGACCCGCACGCCCAGATCTCGTCGTTCCCGGTCACTGCCAATCCCCACGGCACGAGCAGGTCGCACCACTGGGCCAGAAACTTGCCGGTTTGGTCGAAGACCTGGATCCGCGCGTTGCTCCGGTCGGCCACGTAAAGGATCCCCTGGGAATCGACGACAATCGAATGCGGCAGGTTGAACTCGCCCGGGCCGGTTCCCCGCTTCCCCCAAGCCTTGACGAATTTGCCGTGACGGTCGAAGTGCACGATGCGGCTGTTGCCATATCCGTCGGAGACGAACACATCGCCGTCGGGCGTGACGGCCATGTCGGTCGGCTTGTTCAGATGGGTTTCGTCTTCGCCCGGCTCGCCCGGCGTGCCGAGGGTTTTCAGCAGCTTGCCTTCCGGCGTGAACTGCATGATGACGTGCTTGCCGATATCGGACGCCCAGACCTTGCCTTCATGGTCGATACGAAGGTAGTGCGCCGATTCGATGATGTCTTCGCCCCAGCCACGAATGAACCGGCCGTCGGCGTCGTACACCTGTACCGGCGGGTTGGCCCGCGTGTGCAACCAGATTTGGCCTTTCGCGTCGATCGTCACGCCGGCCATCTTACCCCATTGAACGTCGTCGGGTCGTTGCGGCCAACTCGGATCGACCCGGTACGAGGTTGCCAGGTTGACGCGCTCGGATTGCTCTGACACCGCGACGGGAAGATCGGCTGCCGTCGAATCGGCGCCCGAGCGGAGCATGAGCACGACGATCACCGGAACGAGGGCGGTCGCCAGAACGAGGGCACAACGGTTCGATCGGTTCGCAAAACGGGTGTACATGGTTCGGTCTCCTTCGGGAATTGTGTTTGGACTGGCCGCGGTGAAAGCATGAGTCGGACTAGGCGGTTGTCAAAATCGGGCAATTGACTCTCGTGGGATCCTACTCCCTTTCCTGCTCAACCACCCAAATGTTACGGAATCGCATCGGGGCCGTGTGACGCTGCACGAAAACGGGCCCCGGCTCGGGACCTTCTTCCTTGATCAGCGCACCGGACGACGTGGCGGGCACTTCAACGTCGCCGTGAATCAGCACGCCGTTGTGACGCACCGTCATTCGGGCATTCTCGACCTTCTCGCCGTCCTTGAAGACCGCCGCCTTGAAGTCGACGTCGAACGTCTGCCACGACAGGGGCGGCAGGCACATGTTCGTCGTCGGCGCGGCCAGTCCGTATATCGCCCCGCACTCGCCCTTGCCGGGCTCCAGCCCGAAGGAGTCGAGGATCTGTGCCTGGTAACGGCCTTGGCAGAAATAGCCGTTGTTCCCTCGGGCCTGTCCTCGGGCATAGGGCATCAACGGGACGAGAAATTCGATGTGGCTGTAGTAACTCTGAAATCGCTGCTTGCTGGCGGCCAGTTCCATCAGGAGTCCTTCCGGTGTCATTCGTGCGTTTTGGAAGTTCTCGGTCCCGGTGCCGTCGAACAGCACGATCGCACCGGCCGGCGGCATGGCGCCCAGGGTGGGGCTCTTGCGGACGATCCGCTCGAGCGTTCCGAGCGTCCTCCCGCCCGAACTCTTGACCGTCATCCGTCCGTCTTGGATCACGGCCTCGGAGCTTCCGTCGGCGGCCGACAGGGTGGTTGCCCGATCGAATGTCCCGCCGTCGGCATGCACCGGCTCGCTTCCATCCCAGCCCGCACCGGGGAGTCCGCCGACCATCGCCACGGCGTGAAACTTGCCGTCGCCCAGTGCGATCACTTGGACGCCGCAGTCGAACGTTTCGTCACCCCTGGTGAGTTGGCCGACGTACTCGCCCTGGACCGCCAGGTCGGGCCCGCCTAGGTCCGGATCCATGATTGCGTATTTCGGATCACCGACGGCCGCGCTCGGGGTCGTGTCGACCGGCAGATCGCCCAGCGCGAATTGGATGCCGTCGAGATAGTGCCGCAGCACGGCCCGATTCCAGAAGATGTCGTGCTCGTGTCCCAGCGAGCAGTAGAAGACTCGCCCCTTGCCGAACCGTTGCACCCAACTGACGGCAAAGTCGTCGTCCGGCCGATCCATCTTGTTGGCCCGATCCATGTCGGTCTTGGTCTCGTCGATTCGCAACAGGATGCGCAGCTTGTCGCGCGAATGGGGGCCGTCGAATTGATACATCTCGTCGGTGACCTCGAACCCACGGCCGCCGAAAGCCCGATTCAACGGATGGCCCGGCTCTTCCAACGCGATCGTCACCTTCTCGTGCCACGGATGTCCGTTGAAGATGCCGCCGACCAGCGCGGCCCCCTCCGGGAAGTCGGATCCCCATTGGGCCGAGAAGTTGGTCGCCGCAGCGTGGATGCCCACAAATCCCTTGCCGCTCTTGACGAAATCGATCAGTCCGCGCTGCAACTCGGGATCCTCGAAGCATTGCAGCCGGTTCGAGTTATTGAAGCAGACCGCATCGAACTGTTTGAGTTCTTCCGACTTGAAGATCGCCGGGTCGGTCGTGTGGACGACTTCGAACGCTCCGGTTTTCTTAGCCATCAGATCCAGGGCCATGGCTCCATAGGGACGGGCCGTATGGTTTCCACCCACCAGGCTGAAAACGAGCAGTTTTCTCGGCGTCCGAGGTTGGGCGGTCGCCTCGGTCGGCACGGCCGCATCGATCTTGGCCTCCTCTTCCGGCGAGACGGCCAGTGTGGAAGTGGCCGGCAGCAGGAGCCAACCGATCGAAAGGAGTCCGAGAGCGAAGGATCGAGGTGTTCCGTGGCGATACCCGTTGTGCATGGTTTTCCCCTGAAGCGGTGCGCATGGCAAGCGAATACGGCCCATTCTAGACCCTGAGAAACTCGTTTGCAAGCAAAGTCGAATGAGCCCAACGGGGCGACAGTCAATAGCCCGGGGCGTAAGCCCTGGTTGTTTTACACAAATCCCGCCGGCTTGCCCGGCGGATCGTTCGGCTTTCCACTACACACCGGCTCTCCGATCGCCCGGGAATCCCGCCGGCTTGCCCGGCGGATCGTTCGGTTGCTCACTTCCTGGGCACTGGGCCGCAC
>JAZFUB010000152.1:0-12990 GCA_036447015.1 Thermoguttaceae bacterium
GACTGGAAGCCGTCGCAGCCCGTGCCAAGACGTCGGACACCTGGAGCGCGGAACGCAGCCGAATGACCAAGGAACAGGCCGATCAGGCCAAGTTGTACGCAAATTCCCTGAAGGTGCACGACGATACGTTGGGCGTGACCGAAGTAAAGCTGGACGTCGCTACCCGAGCGTTGACTAAGACGGCCGCGTTGTACGAACTGGCTAGAGACAAGCTCACAATACTGAGAAAAGAGACGTTTGACGCGCCGGACGGAAAGATCACCTGGGTCGACCAGAATGGGACCGTCTGGATCGACCTCGGGCGAGCCGATTCCCTTTCGCGTCAGGTCACCTTCTCCGTCTATCCGATGGATACGACGAACCTGACCCGCGGCGGTAAGAAGGCTTCCATCGAAGTCACGCAGATCCTTGGTGCACACACGGCCGAAGCCCGGATCCTCGAAGACAGCGTGAGCGATCCGATCCTGGTGGGCGACAAGATTCACACGCCCATCTGGAGTGCCGGTGAGACGAAACGCTTTGCGTTGGCCGGCTTCATCGATATCGACGGCGACGGCAAATCCGACCAGAGCAAAGTTCGCAACCTGATCACGTCGAACGGTGGCCTGGTCGATTGCGAAACGAACGAGAAGACAGGTGAGATTCGAGGAGCGATGACCGTCAATACCCGCTATCTCGTGTATGGCGAAGAGCCCGACGTCCAGAGTAAAGCGGGCCTCAACGCGGGAGCAGTCGAGGCGGCCGTCAAGGCTTTCTCGGACATGGATGCCGAAGCCAAGCGGTTGGGTATCCAGAAGATCACCGTGGCCGATCTGTTGCAGAACATGGGCTACAAGAATCAGACCCCGGTGATCCATTTCGGGCCGAATGCCAATCAGAGCGATTTCCGTGCCAAGGCAGCCGACGGCGTTCCGAAGGTCTCGACCGGAACCGTCAGCGACCTGTTCAAGCCGCGAACGCCGTCCCGGCGCGGAAGCTCCACACGTAGCGGCGCCTACTAACGGCCCATTGAAGAAGTTGAGCGAGTGGCTGTGGTGGAGCGCAGCGACCCCGCAGAGCCACCCTACACAGTTCACCTTTTTTCAACGGCCTGCTGATCGCCGCCGGGCGCGTCCTGCTCGAATCCTGACAGCGGAGGCCAAGGCGCGACGTCCAAGGCCGGGGGGAGGTTGGACGACGTGGCCCCAGGCGACGTGGCCCCAGGCGAGGTGGCCGTGCGTTCGACGCCGGGCGACTCCTCCTCGGAGGTTCGATTCCGTTTCTTCGGTTTTTCGTCGTCCTCATCCGTCTCGACAAAGAGCATGTCGCCCAGCCGCTTCAATTGGGCTGTACGCAGTTGCAACGACGGCCCCAACCTGGCCGGATTGAAGAGTTCCGGCCGCACGAAAACCAGGGCCGGATCGCGAAGTCGGTGCGCTCGCGCCACGCGCCACAACAACCATCCCTGAGACAAACGTAGCCGGTGTGCCTTGCACAAGCTGAGGAACATCGCCATCGGGCTGGTGAAGGTCCGGTGCCGGTCCTGAAGCCGAATGACCACGGAAAGCACCCAGAAAACGCAGATCGCGATGCAGAGAATCAGCAGCCCGGTCATGATGTCGTTCAGGTCGATCCGCGTCCGTTGCCCCCGAAATCTCTGCGACATATTGCTCCAGCGACTCGCATCGGCCAACAGGATCGCATGATCGATCAGGTGGTTCATTGAGTCACCCCCGGCGGGTCAATGAACTCCTCGTTTCGCGGTTGCGACTGGAGGCGTCGAATGAGGCTGCGTCGGGCCGCCTCGCGGACGGTTTCGCTGCGGTCGTCCAACGCATCCTGCAGCGACTGAAGACTGCCGGCCGACGCACTCATCACCAGCGATACAGCGGCCTCGGCTCGAATCAGATGGTCTTCGTCCTTGAGCAACGCGGCAATCACCTCGTCGAGTTCATCGACTACCTCGATGACTCGGGCGATCTCCAAGCCTCGCAACCGTCGCGTACGCACACGGGATTCCAATTCGGTCTTCAACAGCGGAACCGTTTTCGGGTCGATCTGCTTCACCAGGATGCCCGTACTGTGACGGACGTTGTCATCGAGCAGGTCGAACGCACCGAGAAAACGCGGAAAGCTGAATTCGGCAAGCGCCTCGCGCACGGCCTGGCGGACCACCTCGTGAGGAACGTCGATCATTTCCAACAAACGGGGAAGAATGCCCGGAATCCCGCGCTGCCGCAGTTGGACCGTGACGTTGGCCTGGACCTGGGGGTCCGCATCGTCGAGAACCCGCATCGCCAGGGCGTTGGCCTCCGCCCCGCTGAACTGCGCCAAGGCCTCGGCCGCCGCGCGACGACCGCCCAGATTGCCGTGCTGCACGATCAGCTTGATCGCCTCGAAGGCTCGCGATTGGGGAATTCCCGAACTCATGACCAGACGCACCATCGCATGCTGGCTTGCGTCGTCGAACTTGTCGAGAAACTTCTCGCCGTGCTCCAACCAGGCGATCGCCTTGATCCGCTTGAGGTTCTGTTTGACGTTGGCCGACGGTTCGCGACCGATCTTGCGCAACAAGTGCCCAACGAATTCGGAGTCGGCCCGCTTCGCCAACACCGTAACGACGGCCGCGGGGATATGCGGATCGTCGAGGTAGCTCAACAGCAGTCGCATCACGCCCCCCTCGGAACTGTTCGAGAGGATCTCGGTGATGGTCAGAAAGCTTGGATCATGCGAGTCCTGCAGAATGTTCTTCAGCGTCACGTTGTCGCGCCGCACCAGCAACAGAAACGCATCGGGCACCTCCCGGCGGTTGTGCTGCGCATAACGCTTGATCGAGTGCTCGAGGCTACCCAACACGTGGTCTCGCACCAATTGCGGGTCGCGGCGGTCGTTGGGGTCGCGAGGTCCGGCCAACATACCGTACAATCGGCCGACCAGATCCGTAAGCGTCTTGGCCGCCAGATCCGTATTCTCAGCCGTTCGATCCTCCAGCAGATTCAGCAGCGTGGGAATCAGGTCGTATTCGCCGAACCAGACCGCCGCCGTGCATCCGTTGCGGCACATCTGCCGGTCGGTCGACAGCACGGCGTCGCGCAGCGTTCGGCACAGCCGCGCACGACGGCCCTGGATGATCTCCTTCCACCGCTCGGGAATCGTGTGCAAACGGCGGAGGATCTCTCGATGCCCCGCCACGCTGCGACGCTTCAACAGGGCCCTCAACGCCCCGTCCTGGATCGATGGCTCCGGGGAATCCAGCGCAGGAATCAGCACGCGCACGGACGCCTCGTTGCCCGTCTCGGCCAAGACTCGAAATGTGGTTCCCAATCCACCACTCATCAAGCGCATACCTTTCCTAACTAGAGCTTACCACTTCTTTGCATCGATCGGCCGGCCCAGAAAACTTGACCTAATCAGCAGACTTTGCGGCATTTTCCTATTTTAACGCCGTAAACCGTGCGGCCGGCTTGATTTCCGACCGAGGATGAGGTTCTATTGTACTTGAACTGACAACGGTGGAGTCCAATCACGGGGACTCATGCAAATACGATAAGGAAAGATGATGCCAATTCCACTTTCTGCCAGCGAAGTGCTCGATCGCGAGTTTCTCGCCGCCCGGGCCAAACTGATCGAACTGGCCGCCATCCTCGACCGCATCGATCGGGCCGAAGGCGACCCGGCCGATGACGATCGCCTAGCACAATTCCGACAGAGTTTCGAGTTGCTCGCCGCCGATGGGCCTGATCGGGCCGAGCGGGTCCAGGCGATTTTCTCATTGCCGTACGACGAGAATTGGCAGCAGAGTTGAACCTTGCGCCGTTGTTTGTCGATAGCCTCCCACCCCATGAGTGAAACCGACCGCCATGCACTTCATCGATCCCCATATCCACATGGCCGCCCGAACGACCGACGATTTCCGCCGCATGGCCACCGCCGGCTGCGTGCTGGTCGGCGAACCGGCGTTCTGGATGGGCTACGACCGTAGCGGCGTGAACAGCTTTTACGATTACTTCCGGCAGTTGACCGAATGGGAAGTGAAACGGGCGGCGAACCACGGCATCCAACATCACGCCTGGATGGGCATCAACGCCAAGGAGGCCGAGGACGTCGGCTTCTCCCGCGAGGTCATCGCCACGCTACCCGAGTTTCTCGATCGGCCCAGCGTGTTGGGCGTCGGCGAAATCGGGCTGCACAAGAACACGAAGAACGAAGTCACCACGCTGCTCGAACTGATCGATCTGGCCCTAGGCCGCGACGAACAGATGCTCTTCCACACACCGCATCTGGAAGACAAGTACCTGGGCACCCGGATGATTCTCGACATCCTGCGGGCCGACACCCGAGTCGACCGCACCCGGGTGTGCATCGACCACTGCGAGGAGCACACGATCCGCCCGGTATTGGACGAAGGCTACTGGGCCGGCATCACGATGTATCCCACTTCGAAGGCAACGCCCGAACGGGCCGCCGACATGGTCGAGATCTACGGAGCCGACCGCCTACTGGTCAACTCCTCAGCCGACTGGGGCCCATCCGACCCAATGGCCGTCCCCGCATTTATCTACGAAATGCGTCGGCGCCGTCATCCGGAATCGCTAATCCGGCAGATTGTCTACGAAAACCCGTTGAAGTTCTTCAATCAGAGCCGGAATTTCAAGTTCACGGCGGTGGTGTAGCAGGGGTGCGGGAATTCTTCTGCACCGCAAATACACTCCCCCAAAGCCCGTAGGGTTGGCACTGCCCACCAAAATACTCAGCCATGGCGAGACAATTGATGGGCAATGCCCACCCTACGGACTCGTGGATGCGACTCCGCGATGTCTATTATTTTGCATTGCGAGTACTGCCATCCACGGTGATATTGCCGCGTTCCCAGATGCCCGACTCGTCTATCAGCGCGATGTTGGTATCGTTATATGCTAAATCGGTGGTCAAGTATTTTGCAAAGGCATCGTAGTCCATGAATTCAGCACTTATCCGTCCTGGGTTGTGCCGCAAAATGCTTTTCCATGCTGCTAGTAGTCTACGCCTCACGGTTATGCCTCATCAAAAGAAGTGGGTATTACAGAGAATCACCAAAATATTTCAGCCTAACCATTATACTCGATGGCGTCCAACTCATCCACCGCCGGGTTGCGGAGCAACGAGAGGAGATCGAGTTCGTAGGGTGGGCACCGCCCACCAAAGACTCGGCCAAGGCATGACAATTGGTGGGCGATGCCCACCCTACGGACTCTGGGTCTATTGCCTTGCCGGCGAGATCGTTACCGTGATCTTGGCCGTCTCCGTCGGCTCGACCAGATCGATGGCCAGGCGGGTTGGGGTTCGGCCTCCTCGGACGTCTTCTTTGATCTCCGTGGATTGGATTCGGTAGGGTTGGTTGCCCGTGGCGATGGTGACTTCTGTGGCGCTGGGGCTTTCCCCGATTTGGAGGCGGTTTGCGTCGAGCTGCTTCCATTTTGCGAACGTGATCAGGGCGGTGCCGAAGGTTTGGGGGGAATCGAAGGCGACTTCGTCGGTGACGGTGAACGTGCCGGTGGCGTTGCGGGTGAAGACGAAGGTTCGTGTGAGTTTCGTCAGTGGGGCGACGTCGTAGGCGGCCCGTAGGTCGATCGTGATGGTGTCGGCTTCGTCGGTGAACTCGGTTTGGAGAATCTTTCCGGCCGCTTGTCGGCCCGTGCGTTGCTGCTTGCCGGCGACCAGGGGGACCGGATGGCCGAACGAGTTCAGTACGCCGCTTTCGTAGCGACGGTTGCTGAAGGTTCGGGCCGTGTAGACTTCGGCGCCCGGGTCGACCAACGGGGCGTCGCCGCCGAGGACGACCAGGTAGGAGCCCACATCGTTGTGGTTGTGGTGTTCGGCGTTGTGGCCGCCCTTGATCGAGACGGCCAGCGCATCGGTCCGGCCGGGTGCCGGGCGGCAGATGAGGATCTGGGCGTCGGAGTACCAGTCTCGTAGCGGTTGACCGGCCGCGGGTTCTGCCGGCGGGATGGCCGTGGCCGAGTTGGCGAATCCGTACAGCCCGAGGTCGAACAGTCTCGATGTGGGCCCGATCTTCAGCAGCAGGCCGTCGCGCTCGAACGTATCGAGCCCCATGCTGAACCGTCGGCTGAGGAAGGCCATCAACGGCGTGCTGGGCCGGGTGCCGACCGAGCAGTCGGCGAACGCCGGGTAGATGCCCGGGGCGATCTCCATGCGGCGGCCGAACTCTGCGATCCGCCGGATCTTCTCGCCTTGGAACCAATCCAGCTTCCCGCCGGTCGACTGGAAAAGCGTCTCAGAGAGTGTGACATAATGGCCGAACCCGTAGTTCCAATAGCCGACACCCTCGGAGCAATAGCCGTCGGCGGTGAATCCGCTGAGGAAGTATTGGATATACCGCTCGGCCGCCGCGAGGAAGAAGGCTCTCCGCTCGGGCGATTCGATCACGGCCATGGCGGACCCGGTCACACCGGCCAGACAGACGGCGTTCCAGTTGTTCGTGCCGGTCGCCCACCAGAGCCTCGGCTGGCCCTTGGTGACCATGCCGGTCATCGGCGTGAAGGTGCGTGTCTCCAGTTCGTCGCGAATGAGCCCGCGGATCTCGGGGCTGAGTTTCTCGCCCAGCCAGTAATAGGTCGTGGCCAGGTTCCACGAAAGGCCGGCCACGGCCAGATCGATTTCGTGCGTCGTGCGGTTGAAGTTCCGCAGGCCTCCGTCATGGGCCGGCATGACCCAGGTGCGCTCGCTGCAGATCGCACGGATCGTGGCTTCGATGGCCGGCAGGAAACGGCCCCGGTTCTCGATGCATTCGGCCAACACGAGTTGGGGCAGCCGCCCGTGCCGATCGCTGAGCACACGCTGGCATCGGGTCCGGTTGCCGGTCTTCGAGTAGTCGAGAAACAGCTCGTCGGTCAGCTCGGGCATCGGTCGCGACAGGAGTCCTTCGGCCCGGTCGACGACGCTCTTGAAACTTTCGGTATTGGCGACGGTCTGCCACGCCTGGCGGTCATCGATCGTCGGGCCGACGCCCTGTGGCGTGGCGGGCAACATGCGGCCGATCGCTTGGACCCGGGCCGGATCGAGTGGCTCGGGTGCGGCCATGGCGGTCGATGAGAGGATGGCGAGGAGACATCCGAGAAGAACTGCTGTGTCGCGGCGTTTCATGGTTGGTTCTCCGTTGGTAGGATTCGCGAGTCGCCGTGCCGGCGACTGCTAAACGGTTGGTGATCAGTCATTCGTCCTTCATGCCGAACTGTTGCATGACGATGTGGAAGATGTCGGTGTCGGCGACGGTCGGCCTCGGCCATCGGATCGGTTGCGAGGTAACCAGAACGGTTCGCTGGGTCGGATCGACGGCCGGGGCACCGTGCGAGCCCCTCACCAGCGTTGCGTCGAGCGGAATGGTCTTCGTCGTCGGGTCGAAGTGCAACTCGACCGGATCGTAGCCCGGCTTGCGGTGGATGTCAACCGTTCGGGCAAACGCCGGGGCCTTGGCGTCGTCGAGCCACCAGTAGTAGGCCTGCCAACTGTCTGCCGTCGAGACCAAGATCAGTTCGCCGCTGCGGGGATGGTCCAAGTCGTATCGCCCGCGCTGGTCGCCGACGAGCACTTGGGCGATGCCCGGCTGGCCGGTGAACAGATCGGCCACCTTGGCCACCGTTTCCGGATCGTCGTCGGCAACGAAGACGTGGGCGAATTGGTGGTCGACCATCGCCCAGGCACGGCTGGACGCAAGGTCGAGATGCTCGCCGTCCTCCTCGTCACGCACATACAGCAGCCCCGCCTCGCGGAGCACCCGGTTGGGATACGTGACGTGCTCGACCGGCGTGATCGCGTACTCGCCGGCCACCAACCAGAACGGTTCCTCGCCAAACGCCTCGCCAAAACCGTCGGCCAGCCGTCCGATCACCGCGTCGAGTTCCGCCACGGCCGCCCGGGCCGGTTCGCTGTCGGGACCGGTGCGCTGGGCCGCGTAGTCGAGGTGTGGCAGGTAGATGTAGAAGAGGTCGGGCCGAACCGCCCGGGCTGCCGAGACGGCCGATTCGCCGATCCATCGGGTCGATTCGATACCGGCCATCGGCCCCCAAAAATGCTTCAGCGGAAAGTGGCCCAACTCGTCGCGCAGCGTGCCGTACAGTTCCGTCGGCCGCGTGTAGCACCAGAGCGACTCGGAACCGTCCGGGTTGTGGATCGGGGCGGGCGTACAGACGTAGTCGGCCTTGCAGCCCTTGCTGTGTAGCGGAAACCAGACGGCCGACGTCGGTTCGTCCGGATGATGTGCCAAAAGGTCCCAAAGCTGCGGCTGCTCGATGCAATCGTTCATCGAGGTCCACATCTCGACCTGCCGCCGGTCGCGCCAGTAGAACCCGTTGGCCACCACGCCGTGCAGATTGGGACGCCGGCCAGTGGTCATGGCGGCCTGGACCGGACAGGTCACGCACGGGAAACCGGGAACCAACTCGAGGATCTCCCCGCCGGCAGTCATCCGGCGAAGGTTGGTCATCGTGGCAACGTCGGTTTCACGCAGCCCGGGAACGGAAAGGAGAACGGTTTTCTTGAGCATTGGAGAATCGTGGATTAGGGATGATGTCCAGCTATGACTCCTCCAAAACGAGCGGTTGAAGAAACTCGAACGCTCGGCGTGCCGCCTCGGGGGCTTCATGGCTGTGGCGGCTGAGTTCGACGTGGACGCCGCCTTGGTAGCCCGAGTCGGCCAAGGCACGCAGGACCGGCGGGAAGTCGATCTCGCCTTGGCCGAACATCAGGTGCTGGTGGACGCCCACGCGCATGTCCTCGATGTGGACGTTCACGAGCCGCGACGCCCAACGCTCGATGACCCGTCCGATCGGCACCTCGCCCTGACAGTGCAGATGCCCGACGTCGAGTGTCAGGCGGAAGTTGGGAGCGTCGAGGTGGTCTGCCAACATCTCGTAGCGAGCCATCGAATCGATCAGCATCCCCGGCTCGGGCTCGAACCCGACGGCAACCCCCTGCCCTGCCCCGTAGTCGAGCACTTCGGTGAGCCCGTCGACCAGCCGATCGATGGCTTGCTTGTCGTCCGTCGCATCGTGAAGCACACCCGACCAGAGCGAAACGCAGTCGCTCTGCAGCGTGGCGGCACAATCGATCGCGTGTTTGTAGAACTCGATCCGCCGCGCGCGGCCCGCCGGATCGGCCGTGATCAGCGTCGGCTCGTGTTTCTTCTGTGGGTCGAGCAGGAATCGGGCGCCCGTCTCGATGACCGACCGCATGCCGAATCCGTCCAACAGTCGCCGCAATCGCGTGAGCCGTTGGGGCAGGCATTTCTCGCCCGGTGCCAAGGCCGCATGGTCGATCGTGATCGCCACGCTACGGTAACCGATCCGGGCGAGCAGCGCGACCGCATCGAAAAGCTCGTGGTGAGCCATGCCGTTGGTGTTGTAGCCGAGGAGCATGGGTTGCGGACCAGCGGTTAAGGACTAAGAACTCGTACAGGAATAACTTCCCGATTCAGTTCTTGGGTGTTGGCTTTGAGCAGTGAGCAGTGAGCTTTGAGTCATGGGCTTTCTCACTGCTCATAGCTGAAAGCTCACTGCTCATTGCCAAATAGGGAAGTAATTCCTGTACGAGTTCTAAGTCGAGTAGATCCACCGCCCGAGGACGACCGTCGGCACGAGCAGTGCCAGGACCGCCATGGCCGCGGCGGGGCCTTGCGTGACGTAACAGACGGACGCATCGAGGATCACCAACGATAGGATACCCTGTTTGACGACCATTTGCACCCGGGTGGGGACCGGCTGGAGCACCGCACGCAGGCAGCGCCAGCCGATCAGCAGGCCCAGCACGGTCATCAGCACGTGCCAACGGTGCAGCAGCGTCGGTCCGACCTCTTCTCGCCAACCGGCAAAACTCCCCAGTATCGCAATCCCCAGGAGCATCACGATCGTGGCCATGGCCAGTTGCAGACGGCTGCTGGTTCGGGCTTCGGTCCGTGCGAACCGGGTGACGCCCACGATGTAGGTTCCGATGCCGGCGGCGACGAGCCAGTGGGCCGCGGTCCACGGTTCGGCGGTGACGCTCATGCCCAGCAGGACGTTGAGCATCCGGCAACCACCCATGGCGACCGGCCCAAGCGGCGTTCGTTTCAGCCATGCGTCGTACAGGACGATGCATCCGATCAGGATCCCCGCGACAATCCCCGACGTCAAGCCGCCCGCGACGAACGAGGCGGCCCATGCGGCGGCCGCGCCGAGGAGCAACAGTTCGCAACCGAGTAAGCGGGCCGCACGGCGGGAAACTCGGCCCGAGGGCAAGGGTCGATGGGGCCGCTCGCGTGCGTCGATGTCGAAGTCGAACAGGTCGTTCAGTACCATGCCCCCGGCGTAGAGCATGCTTGAAGCGAGCAGAAGCAACGCGAGGATCCCCGCGTCGCGTGGCTCCGTGACGGAGCGGACGAACAGAAACCCCATCGCCACGTCGGCCATGGCCGTGAAGACGTTGGGCAATCGCACCAACTCCATGTAGGCCAGTGCCGTGCTTCGTGGGCGGCGAGGTTCGTCGGTCGGGTCAGTCACGCGTCTGTTTCCAGAATTCGTCTCGCATGGCCAAAATGTTCTCGGCCGGCACGTCGTATTGGATGTTGTGGACCTGCGTGAAGACCAGGTGGGCATTGGGACCGAACTGGTCGAGCCGCCGTCGCACGTCCGAGCGAACGACTTGCGGGTCGGGGTCGTTCAGTGCATGTTGCGTGTCGCAGCCGCCGCCCCAGAAGGCGATGTCGCGGCCGTACTCGCGGACCAGGTCACTCGGGTTCATCCCCGCGGCCGAGACCTGGACCGGGTTCAACCCGTCGACGCCCATCTCGATCATCGAGGGGACGAAGGCCGATACTGCACCGCAACTGTGCATCACGACCCGCTTGCCCGCCGCCTTGATCCGGCCGACCAACTCGGCGATGTGGGGAAAAATCATCTCGCGATAGACGGCCGGCGAGATCATGCTGTTCTTCTGCGTGCCCAGGTCGTCGGTCAGGAAGACGATGTCGAAGAAATCACCGAACGCACGGAGAAACGAGTCGACCCGATCCATGTAGGCCTGATGCAGCTTGGCCATCATGGCATGGGCCAGGTCCTTGTCGGTCATGATATCCATCATGAACTGTTCGTAGCCGCGCATCAGCATGCCGGCCTGGAAGTAGTGCAGTCGCCAGAGCGTGACCACGGCCCGGTCCGTCGCATCGTATTGCTGCTTCGCCCGCCGGGCCAGCACGTCGAGCGGCTCGTCGTAGACGTAGGAATAGTCCCAACGCTCGAACAGCCCGTCGAATTGGTCCAGCTCGGCGGCCGACGTGACGTGACCCAGCGGGGCGCCGATCGGGTCGTGATAATAGGCGTCGGCCGCCCGTTTTGCGTAGACGACACCTTGCGGATTGCGAACGACCGACGACCCGTCCGCCAGGTCCTCGACGTCGAACTTCTTGGGAATAACGAGATCCACACCGAACGGCGTCTTCCAGAGTTTCGTCTCCTGGGAACCGAACCAAAGGGCCTCGACGTCGGTGCCCAAGGCGTCCATCACTGCCGGGTCGGTCTTGGCGACCAGTTGGATCAGGCAGCCGCCGTCGATCGGACCCTTGCCCCCGACGAGCAATTCGCGCAGGCGTTTGTACGGGATGACGTGGATACTGGTGCAGTCGGTCCCGCCAATGTCCAACGGGATGCAGTCGGCCGGTTGGCGGTCGAGCGTGGCCAAGATGCGTTGGCGTCCGGTCATGGCGAGGTTCCTTTGGTAGTTACGGGGTCTCGAATCAATCGTAGATCGTAGGGTGCGTCTGGACGCACCATTTTGAAATCAGGAGTTGGATGGCAATCCATGGTGCGTCCAGACGCACCCTACGGCATCAAACTCTCCAAATACTCCTTGGCCTCGCGGCCCGCTTCGTCGGGCGAGTCGATGTAGGGATATAACTCGACGGTGATCCATCCATCGTAGCCGGTCCGAGCGATTTCGGCTAGAGTGGCTTTCAGGTCGATCGCTCCTCGGCCGGGAATCAGATGGGCGTGTTCGCGCGAGGGGGCGATGTCTTCGATGTGGTAGTGCTTCGTATGCGGGGCCATTCGGGCGACCCAGTCTTGCGGATCCTGGCCCATGCAGAACGCGTGGCCGATGTCGAAATTCAGCCCAACCCGGGGCGAATCGATCCGATCGACGAACTCGAGGTACTGCTCGAACGTCTCGATCAACAGCCCCGGCTCCGGCTCGATCAGCAACAGCACTTCGAGCCGCTCGGCCAACTCGACGCACGGCATCAGTTCGTCGTAGAAGACGTCGGCCGCCTGCTGCCACGATTGCCCATCATTGAGCGGCCCGCCCGGCTCGGTCTGGATCGACGGCGCGCCGAGCTCCTTGGCCAGTGCCAACACCCGGCAAGTATGCTCGCGGCGGATTGCCCGATAGTTGGGATCCGGTTCGATCCACGACGGATGCCAATAGGGCTGCCGCGGATCGGCCACGGCGTTCATCATGAAGCCGTTGACGTTAGCGATCCGCAGTTCGTGCTGATCGAGACAAGCCCGGATGGCCGCTTTCGATTCATCCAGCAACCCGGCCGGCCAGGCATGTGGCACGTCGGCCAGCAATTCCAGGCCCGCATAGCCGAGCCGGGCGATTCGGGCGATCGTCTCTTCGATGGAGAATTGAAGGTAAGCGTTGGAACTGTAGGCAAATTGCATGGGAAGTTGTTGGGGTTGGTTTGTCTTGGGTCGAAGGGAAGACGGAAGGGAAGACGGAAGGGAAGACGGAAGGGAAGACGATTTTGGGAAAAAGGGAAGGAGGGGAAAAGGGAAAAAAGGAAGAAGGAAGAAGGAAGAAGGAAGGAGGACCGAGGAAGGACGAAGCCGGACGTGGCCACTCACATCTTCATTTCTTCTTTTCTTCTTCTTTCCTTTCTTCCTTTTTTCCCTTTTTCCCCCTTTCCCATTTTCCCCTCTACTTTCTTCCCTTCCCTTAACTACTTGCACTACGATAACTCAACAGCGACCGAGTGAACACCCA
>JAZFUB010000153.1:0-2863 GCA_036447015.1 Thermoguttaceae bacterium
TGTTTGGTTTAGGTTTTTGTGGGGGGGGGCTGGCCCCGCGTTTTCTGCCGTTTGAGAAAATTTCTACCCGCGGGGGCCACCCCCCGCCGCTAAACACGCTTGCTGAAAAACGCATCTAACGATATCCTGTATGGTATAGTCGAACAGGCGAGAAGATTGGAACGCTAACCGGAGAGTCGCAGATGTCGCGTGTGCCCTATTCGCAAGAGATCAGCCGACAGAACAAGGCGTGCTTTCTTTTCTTGCTCGATCAGTCGTTTTCCATGGAAGAGCCGCTGGGAAACTCGGCCAATCGCAAGTGCGACGAGTTGGTGGCGGCAATCAACGGCTGGCTGCAAAACATGGCCATTCGCGCAAGCGGTGACCAGGGCATTCGGGATTGGATGGATATCGGCGTGTTCGGCTATCGGACCGATCCGCAGGCCAATCCGATCATCGAATCGACCCTGCAAGGAGCGTTGGCCGGCCGGATGCTCGTTTCGATCACCGAAATCGGTATGAGCCCGGCCCGGATCGACACGCGTATGCAATACATTCCCGACGAGGCGACCGGGCAGATGCTCGAACTGCCCCTCGAGACGCCCGTCTGGGTCGACCCGAAGGCCGAGGGCGGAACGCCCATGTGCCACATGCTCTACCATACGCACCAAATCTTGACCGAATGGATCGGCCACCATCCCTATAGTTTCCCGCCGATCGTGGTCCATATCACCGACGGCGAGTCGCAAGACGGCGATCCGCTCCCGTATGCCGAGGCCGTGCGAAACCTGGCCACCGAGGACGGCAACGTCATGCTGTTCAACTGCCATCTGTCGATGACGGCAGCCGACCCGTTCATGTTTCCTTCGACGGAGCACGGACTGCCCGACGAGTTGGCTCGCGTGCTGTTCCACATGTCGAGCCCCCTGCCCGATCCGTTCTACCGGCACGGAATCGCAGAGGGATTTCCGCTACAGCCGGGCGCCCGGGGTATGGCGTTCAACGCCGACATGGTCTGTTTGATTCAATTCCTGAACATGGGGACCCAAGCGGCAGCCGGACTGCGTTAGCAGCCCGTTGACAAAGTAGGGTGGGCACCGCCCACCAAGAACCAAGAGCAACAAGTCAAGCTGTTTTGGTGGGCGGTGCCCACCCTACGGCTGAGAGAAGAGACATGCCACTGGAATCCCGGATATTCACGCTTGCCAAAGATCCTGAAGATCCGAGCGAATATCAGGACGCGTATGCGGTCGATCCGGCCGGTTCGATTGCCGTGGTAGCCGACGGGGTGGCCTCGGCGATCTTCTCGGGCCAATGGGCCTCGGTGCTGGCCGAAGCCACGGTCGCCGCGCCGCCCGATCCCGACGATAGCGTGGCCTTTGCCGACTGGCTTGCACAACAACGGGTCGCCTGGGCAGCTAGAATCGACACGACCGGCCTGGCTTGGTTCCAGACGGCCAAGCTTCCGATGGGCGCGTTTTCCACGCTGCTATGGGTCGAGGTGCAAGCCATCGACCAACAACAGGAAGGGGCGTTCGGGGCCTATCGTCTGCGAAGTTTTGCGATCGGCGACAGTTGCCTGTTTCATGTGCGGCACGGGGAAGTGTTGCGGACGTTTCCGGTCGAAAATGCGGCCCAACTCGAAGCCGACCCGCTCGTGCTCGGAAGCGTCGATCTGAACCGCGATCCACTGATGCAGTTCGTCTCGATCGACGAACTCTGCTACCCGGACGACGTCTTGGTTCTGTGTACCGATGCGGTGGCCGATTGGGCCTTGCGCTGCATGGAAGCGGGCACCCCGCCCGATTGGAACGCCTACTGGAACATGACCGAGCAACAGTGGCGAGACGAGGTCGTTGCCCTGCGCAATCAGCGGCAGATGCGCTGCGACGACGCAACGCTCCTGCTGTTGCGGGTACGCGAGGAGGGCTTCGAGCCGGTGCGGTCGGAAGCTTCGCACGTCGAGCAAGCGGCCGAAATCCCCGTGGAAACCGACCCGGCACAAGTTGCGGCGGACCAGGGGCCGATAGACGTCCAACCGATCGAAGACGAACCGATCGAGGTTGAACTGGTCGAGGAACCGCCGGAAGGTTCCCAGGACGATTGGAAGGAAAAATTCAAGGAGGCCGGCGGGCAACTGGCCGAGGGAATCGAGCTGGCTTCCAAAGAGGCGATGCGTGGTTGGAAGAAGTGGAAGCAAAAGGCCGTCGACAAGTACCACGAAAAGTTCGACCGCCCGGACGAGTCGGACTGATCCGCCGCAGCTAAACGGGCGGATGTCGAAATCGGGAAGCCCCGGCCGCTCAGTCCGTTCGGCTGGTAACTTCCAGCAGGTGGAAGCCGAATTGGGTCTTCACGGGGCCGTGGACCTTGCCTACTTCCTCGTTGAAGACGACCTTATCGAATTCGGGCACCATCTGGCCCGGGCCGAACTCGCCAAGCCCGCCGCCTTGCTGGCCCGAGGGGCACTTCGAGTGTTTCTTGGCCATCTCGCCGAAATCGGAGCCAGCCTCGATCTGCTCCTTCAGCGACTGACAGGTTTCTTCGGTTTCGACCAGAATGTGACGGGCGGAGGCGGTGGCCATCGGCAGGCTCCTTCTGAATAGGTCACGTGGTATTCGTATCTGTACGCTCTGATTCATCGAGGGAGAAGATTATACCCAACCCCTCATTCGGCGACAACCGGAACCGGGAGGATCGACCGGGTTGTCGATCTGCTTCAGAACACTTATCGCGTCCGTCGCCGGAGAACCAAACCCGTAGGCACGGACGCAAGCGGGAATCTCAACATGTTGATTCTCCTCGACATCAATCGAACTCGGAAGTGGCAACGTGACACATGGCGGGGGGAAACGAAAAACGGCCGGCTGCGATGCCGACCGCC
>JAZFUB010000154.1:0-4248 GCA_036447015.1 Thermoguttaceae bacterium
CGATCCTAGGCCTGCCCGCGGGTTTGGAAGCCCGGCCCGATCAACTCGAAGAACTCAAGAAGGCCGGCACGCTGGACTACTACGAAACGCGAGCGAGGGAAGTGATCTGTTATTGGCGTTGCCTGAAGCCGAAGCAGACGATCGACATAAAGCTCGACCTGGTGGCGGCCATCCCGGGCCAATACATCGGCCCCGCCTCGCGAGCGTACCTCTACTACACGGCCGAACAGAAGCAGTGGTGCGATCCGCTTCAGATCGAGATCGCGAGGTAGATCGTCACATCGCGTGAATCGATCACTGGGTGCCATGCCACGCTTGCGTGGGCATGCTGATCGGCCTCCTAATGCATGTCATGCATCATACCGCGAAGCGGTTGAACATCGAAGCCCGGGGTTGCGCAGCGCACCCTGGGCTTTGTTGTTGAACGCCTTCGGTGTAGAATGAACCCTTACCAGCAGAGTAAGAATAGAGCGTAATAGCGCGGCGTTGCGCATGGGGACAACACTTATGAGCATCCGTTTCGATAGACTCCCCTCGACACTCGCGACGTGTTTTCTATTGCTCGCCTTTGGAGCCGACATCGCACCGGCGGCCGACTTGACTCTGGAGCTTGGCAATTCGGACGGTGTGACGTTGGTCGGTGCCCTGAACCGTTGGGACCGCGACGGCAATCTTCGCCGGCCGGTCAACCCCAAGGCCAAGATCGACTCGCCCGGGCTCGATGCGGTCGCCAAACACGCGGGCGGCAATCGCTGGGTATTCGACAACCTTCCGCCGGGCCGATACGATCTGCTGATCCTCGCGAAGGGCCCGATGCGGATCGAAGGTTGGCAATACGCGCCCGTTTTGGAGTTCGATCCGTTCCTGTCGCCCGACGCGAAAGTCGATCCGGCCGTACGTCGGCGGATCACCGAAAAGATCGCGGCCTCGCCCCACTATGAGAACCGGGTCGAGCCACTGCACATGGCGGGCGACCGCCAAACGGTCCGCGTCCTGATGCGACTCATCCGCGACAAGCCGACCAGCTACAAGCCGGGCCTCGGCACGATCCGCCACGAGATATGGCAGTTCACCTACCGATACGGCGGCTGGGCAAAAGAAAAACGCACCCGTGTCATGGATCGCCATCTACTGCCCGTCAGCGAGTTGCAACGATGGACCTGGAAGTGGGATCCGCGGCTCGGCGGCATCGAAGTGAAGGCCATGCCGATGAACATCAAGTACGACCTGCCTCCGAAAGTGCGGTAACCCTAGTCGAATCCGGTAGGTCAGGCTTTGCCTGACGCCCTTGCTGGAATCGTCAGGCAAAGCCTGACCTACTTGACCGTCATGGATGGGAACGAAAAAAACGGAATAGGCGACGCTTCTCTCGGGAAATTGCCCGGGCCACCCCCCAACGGGACTGGCTTTCCGAGAATCTAGGGATTTATGGCTCAGTTTCTTTGTAATAGCGATTGAAACTGCTATACTGATTATTCACCCTTTTTGCATGAGGCAGCGCAAAGAACTCCTTTCGAGCATTGACCTATGGCCCTGTTCGCACTCAACGCGCAGACGGCTGCTGCCATCGACGGCATTTCTTCTTGGGTGCATTCTCTCGTCGGCTCACTTGCTGTGGCCGATTTCCAGCGGATTTCGCCTCGCGCAAGGTCTCTTGGACGGTTGGCCCGTCCCCGTAGTCCTGCCGGTTCACATTTCCTAGACGGAGGCAGCGATGTTCGGTTCTCCAATGGCTCGAAAGATTCTTCTCATAGCCGTGATGGTCCTTGCCCATAGCGGGGCGTCCCGGGCAGAGACCATCAGTGTCAACTTCACCGGCCGGAATAATGGCACTCCCGAGCATTTGCACGTCGAGTTCGGCGCGTCGTCTTCCGGCGTGGCAGGTGTCAACGGCAATGACGATTGGAACGACATCCTCGCGTACGGCGACAGCGGCATGCGAGCCACCTTCGGTCCGGTAGGGGTAGTCGGATCGGAAGGAGGAGAGGCGGTGATCACGTTCAGTTCCCGCGGGACTTACAGTCAGTCGTGGGCCGGCCGGCGAATCGTGCCCCTAGAGGACCCAAGCGGCGACATGATGGATGGTCATATCGAGGGCCGACTCGACAGTTTCCCGTGGACCGTGACCGTCACCGAACTGGCCGACGATTTCCCCGTGTACGAGATCTACGCGTACCTCGGTGATGATGAAGGCGGCCGATCGGGAAGTATCACGCTCAACGGCTCATCCACCGTTGCCTACACGAGCAAGATCTTCGATGGGACCTTCGTTGAGGCAACCGGAGGCGGTGCGAGTGATTATGTCGTCTTCCGCGGTGTGACCGGCGACTCATTCGTCATCAGCGGAGGCGGCGTCGACGGCGCCAATCGTACCGGCCTGCATGGCCTGGAGATCGTCGGCGTTCCGGAACCTTCGAGCCTCGTGCTCTTGGCCATGGGCCTGCTGGGCTTCGGATGGTTCGCTTGGCGTCGTTGACCCGCCGGTTGATACGAACACTTGTCAGCCTGACCTACTTGATTCACCCACATCCGTCGCGTCCGTCCGGCCGGACGGACGCGTTTTCGGTCCAGAACGTCTGCCTCAGCCGCAACGACCCGACCGGCCGCATCGAGCCGGGATCGATCGGGGTTCTTCGCATCAACCAAATCATCAACCAACCGGCGGTGCTGAAGAACAACTGCAGGGAGAAACGATTGCAATACGGGCGACCCGGTAGCATAATGCACGGTCGGTCGATACACGCACGAAAGGATCCCCCATGAAACGCACTACACCCCCTTTCGCACTGGTCGTCCCATTCGTTGCCGTCCTTGCCGTTGGGCCGGCCGTGTCGCCGGCGGCGGCCGGGCGGCCCAACATCGTTGTGATCCTCACCGACGATCAGGGCTGGGGCGACTTGAGCCTCAATGGAAACGAGAATCTCAGCACGCCGCACATCGATTCGTTGGCCCGCGACGGGGCGAGCTTCGATCGGTTCTTCGTCTGTCCGGTTTGCTCGCCGACGAGGGCCGAGTTTCTCACGGCCCGATATCATCCGCGAAGCGGCGTCTTCAGCACCTCGGCCGGCGGCGAGCGGATGGATCTCGACGAAATGACGATCGCCGACACGTTCAAGGCGGCCGGATATGCCACGGCGGCCTTCGGCAAATGGCACAACGGTATGCAGTATCCCTATCATCCGAATGCCCGAGGGTTCGACGAATACTACGGGTTCTGTTCCGGACACTGGGGTGATTACTTCAGCCCGCCGCTGGAGCACAACGGCCGGATCGTTCGGGGTAACGGGTTCGCGATCGACGATTTCACCGACCGTGCGTTGGAGTTCATCGAGCGGAACAAGGCTCGCCCGTTCTTCGTGTATCTGCCGCTGAACACGCCGCACTCGCCGATGCAGGTGCCCGATCGCTGGTTCGATAAGTTCGCGGACAAGCCGCTTTCGATGCACAACCGCGATCCCCAGCGGGAGAACCTGCCCCACGTCCGTGCGGCGTTGGCGATGTGCGAGAACATCGATTGGAACGTGGGCCGCCTGCTGAAGCGGCTCGACGGGTTGGGAATCGCCGACGATACGATCGTGATCTACTTCTGCGACAACGGCCCCAACGGGTGGCGCTGGAACGGCGGCATGAAAGGCCGTAAGGGGTCGACCGATGAAGGCGGCGTGCGCTCTCCGATGCTGGTCCGCTGGCCGGGAAAGATCGAGGCCGGCAAGAAGGTAACGCAAATCTCCGCGGCCATCGACCTGCTGCCCACGCTGGCCGACCTGGCGGACATCGAAGTGGCCAGTAAGAAACCGCTCGACGGCATCAGTCTCAAGCGGCTGCTGCTGGAGAATCCCGAAACGTGGCCCGAGCGGATGATCTTCTCGCATTGGAACCGGCGGGTGAGCGTTCGCACCCAACAATATCGGCTCGACCACCAGGGCAAACTCTACGACATGGCGGCCGACCCGGGCCAGTACGACGACGTCGCCCGGCAGCAACCGCAACTCGCCGCCCGCCTGCAACGGGCCGTCGAGAAGTGGAAGCAGGACGTCTTGTCCGAGTTGACTCAGGAGCCCCGGCCCTTCCCGATTGGTCACCCCGATTACCGCTACACCCAAATCCCGGCCCGCGACGGCAAGGCACACGGCGATATCCAGCGCTCGAACCGTTTTCCGAACTGCTCGTTCTTCACCAACTGGACGAATCTCGACGACAAGATCACCTGGGACACGGAAGTGCTCGCCGACGGGGAGTACGAGGTCG
>JAZFUB010000155.1:0-5000 GCA_036447015.1 Thermoguttaceae bacterium
TAGAGATCATTGCGACCAATGGGGGCCTCATTCTCCACGTAGCAGAAATCGAGATCGAGGTGGCCCAGGTCGTCGCTGATCGTGACCGAGTAGGCTCCATGTCCGTCGGGAAACGTTTGAGAGAACGATTCTCGGCCTTCCGTGAGGATGCGATAGTCGCCCGGCTCAAGGTCCGTGAAGGAGTAGCTGCCGTCGGCAGCGCTGGTCGTGACGGCCGATTCGTGGATCGCGTCGAACACATAGGCCGCGTTTCCGTCGCGCGCACCAACGACGATCCGGTCGCCCAGCATCGCGACCGAGCACCCGAATGCGTCCCATGCCGCGGGCGACGGATTGGCGAAGGTTTGCATCAGTTGGCCGGTTGCCGCGTCGAACAGATAGACGGCCCCGCCGCTGTCTTGGTTCAATCCGTCCCAACGATTATCCCAACGAGCCCCGACCAACACATCATCGCCCGAGGCAGCCACGTCAAACCCAAAATCTTCGCCGCCGACCGGCGTGGGACTCGTGAAAACGTGCAGCACCACGCCCGTGGCCCCGTCGAACAGGAACGCACTGCCGGCACCGTCCACTCCCGAGTCGTCGAGCCGGGCACCGACCAGCACGTTGTCGCCGACCGCAGCCACCGAGCGTCCGAACCCGCTCGGATCTCCGGATGCCCGCTGTGTGGGATTGCGGAAGGTTTGCAGCAGATTCCCCGTGGCGCTATCGAACAAGTAGACGGCACCCAGGCCGGCGGCACCCGTTTCGTCGTATCGCGCTCCGATCAGTACATTCTCGCCCATCGGGGAGACCGAATAGCCGAACTGGGCGTTGCCGGCTGGCGTCGGGCTTTGGAACGTCTGGAGCAACTCGCCCGTCGCGCCATCGAAGAGGAACGCGGCCCCGGCGTCCTCGATACTGCCGTCCTCGGCCGCCGAATCGTCGAATCGAGCTCCCACGAGAATGTTGTTCCCCACGGCAGCAATCGCGCGGCCGAACTGGTCGTTGATTCCGCCCGTGGGACTCAGCAGCGTGCGTAGCACATCGCCCGTTTGTCCATCGAAGAGATAGACGGCGCCGGAATCCACTGCCGCCGTGTCATCCAGGGGAGCTCCGATCAAGAGGTCTTCACCGAACCCGGCCACGGCCCGACCGAATTTGTCGTTCTCCACCGGATTGGGGCTGATCAGCGTATGCAGCACCTCACCCGTGGTGCCGTCGAACAAGTAGGCGGCTCCGGCGTCCGGCTCGTCGGCGAGGTCGTCGTAATGGCTCCCGACCAGCACGTTGTCGCCCACGGCTGCCACAAAACGACCGAACTGGCTCCACTGGTCGGGCGTCGGGTTCTCGAGGATCAACTCGGGGGTGTCCGTGCTGCCGACCGGTTGGAGTTCGACCGTCCAGTCGACCAAGCCGGACTCACCGACGTCGAAGACACCGTCACGATCCGTGTCATTGAACACCGTTCCGCTGAGAATACCGCCCGCATCGAGCAACACTCGTTGTTCGAGCGGTTCGACGGCAAGCGACCGCCGCCGGGGCCTCGCACGTGAACGTTCGGCAGAAACTCGATTCCGCGCAACACAAGTGCGGTTACGCCCGTAACGTTGCTTGACTGCCATGATCGGCCTCCCCACGCTGGCTGATGGGTGTCGGGGGCAGCTTGCCTGCCCCTGAAGCGCGAGGGTGGACAAGCCGCCCATGGCACTCGACACATCCTATCAGCTGTGACAGATTCTTCTAGACTCCAAGAACAAAAACGACCGGCCGAAACGCCTCCCACAGCGTTTCGACCGGAGGGGTCGCTCCGACACACGAACGAACCCTGTTCCCATGGTACGCCGTGGCAAACGGTTGATTTCCTATTACGAACCGCTAAACCAAACTCATCATCATATCGACGGCACTCGCCCAGCCGCCGCCGCTCTTTGCTCGGTCTTTCTTCGAGCCTTTCGAGCCCTGGTTGCCCGACCAACCGAAATCGGCCGAGTAATCCACTTGCTGACCGACTTGGAAGATGGTGACCGTCCCGCTGACTTCATTCGCGGTCACCACCAACGGGCTACCCGTGGGACTCTGATCGGCCGAGATGAACACGAGTCCTTCCACGTGCAGATCGCCCGCGTCTTGCCAATTCGGGCCGGGCACTTCGTCGTCGTCGACCTCAACCAGGATGTCGACGCTGAAATCGCGGTTGTTGACGTACGTTTCGAACGTCGGAGCTGTCGGGTCGGTCACGTTGTAGACCATCACACCACCGACCCGCTCCAAGGTGATGAACGCGTAGGTCGACTCTCCGATTTGGCCGACCTTCACGTTACTGGGTTCCGGCCCCTTGTCATCACTGCGACCGTCTCGCTTGTTCTCATCGTTCGTGGCATTGAACAGGAACGAATCGTCTCCCGCAGCCAGATCGAGTGCGGCCGTGATCTGTTCGAAATCGTCGCCGCTGTCATACACTTGCTCTCCGCTTTGCGTCCAGATCGAGAAGGAACGCGCGCCGAACGCATAAAGACTGGCAAGCTGTCGAACGGTGATCTCCTGTGTCACGGGGTTCTCTTCCGCATCCAGCACGGGCGTTCCGTCGGGCGGCAGATCGGGGTTTTCGTCGTCGGGATTATCCACCACGACCGGAACCGTTACCGTCGTTTCGACGAATGTGGCCGGCTCGGCAACCGTGACTTTCAGCCGTCCCAAGTTCGTCTTGTCGGCCAATTCCGGATACTCGGCGATCAGGTCCGGCGACAAGGGCGATACGTCGGAGAGATCCAACCGTTGGTTCTCTCCCAGGTCGGGAGAGACGACCACCTCCGGCTCGCTGCCGACGCGTGTCTCTTCGCTGAAGCCGTCTTCATCGCGACCGCTACCCTCGTTGGCCGTCAGCAGGAAGGTTTCGCCGTCGACGGTGTAATTCGCGATGCCGTCGGGCTGGTACATGCCTTGAACGGGCCAATTGACGATGTTGATGGCTTTGTCCTTGTTACTGGCATCCAGGCCGTTACCCTCCAGGAGGTGATCCTTGAAGCCGAGCCCCTCGATCGAAACGAACTCGCCCGTCTCGAGATCCAGCGTCGCGATCGCGTTGTTATCCTGCAGTGCGATGAACGCAAGCTTCGAGTCCTCGGAGATAGTGACGAACTCGGGCTCCAAGTCCTGGGCAACCGTGGCGCCGGGACCGTAGATTCGCACGCCGCTCTCTCGCAGCGCGTCTTCCTGGCCGTTGAAGGCCTCGAAGGTTGCCGTGGTGACCGTGGCGGCATCGTTGGTCTCATCGTCGTCGAGCAGGCTGCTCACGTCGATGATCGACACGGAGCCCTCCGGATCGATCGAATAGTCCTCGCTTGGCGAGCCCTCGTTGGCGACAACCACTTTGGTCCCGTCCGGGCTGAAGGCCACCTTGTCGGGCCCCGCACCGACCTCAACCGTCTGGATATACTCCAGGCCCTTGTGGGCACTGCGGAACAGTGCCACTTGGCCTGGAAGGCCGGGATCTTGCCCCGCGCTGACTGCCACGAGGCCGTTCTTCGTCGTCACGCTGGTCAGTGTGCCGTCGAGTAGGCCCGTCATGTCGACCTGCTTGACGTGGCCGTTGGGAATCGACGGAACGTCGCTCGGCCCGGGAGCCTCGCGATAGTGGGGCACCCTCAGGCTCGAGAGCTTCAGCACGTCGATCGTGTGCTCGGACAGGTTGGTGCTGTAGAGCTGCTGCATCTCGGGATCGTAGGCGACGATCTCGGTGGCCGAATCATCGAAGATGCCCGTCCGGTAGGTCGCAATCGGCTCCAAGGCCAACGGTGTCGGCATGGCCGACAGCACGCGGCGGTCTTCAAGTGCCTCGAACTTACGAGGACGGTTCTTCCCAGCGGCGTTCTTCCTTCTTGCTTCTGCTCTCTTACGGCGACTCGAATTGAGAAACGAAAATAACTCCATGATCTGTCTCCTCGAATAGAAGGACCTCGGTGTGAAACAGGGCACATCCGGCACGAGCACGGCTTGCCTACCCTATGAACTCGCCTCGACGTAAGTTCCGACGAATACTCGTACTCTCGGAAACTCGAAAGTCAATGACAATTGTTGACGCTCGCCGCTTGGTGTGTTCGGCATTCGTGATGGTTCCATGACAGACGGTCGGGGATCGTTTGAAATGGCTTGATCAACCGGCAACGAGCGAAACAGGCACCATGTGGGTTGTGGGCATGGGAACATTGATCGAACCGTCCGATTGGCTTCGGCGGTAGCGGACACCGTCGATGATAACGAACAAGGCCGGTGCCCGAGCAAATGCTTCCCACTCCGCATGATGCGTCGAATGCGCCATCGATGTCGCTTGTTCCCGGCTGACATATTCGACCGGTTCCCCCGAAAACAACGCGGCCTCGATCCGAGGCAGATCGTTCGTCATGCGGTTCGAATTGATGACGACACCCGTGATTTCTTGAATGGACATCAGACAATACCTCCGGTCGTGCGATTAACAGCTTGCCCAGTTTCCCATATCGTGATGGCGGGTTTGTCTCGCCCGCCACTAGGTAGAGCAACATCCAGCCGCGATTTCTGAACCTTGCGGAAAGATTTTTTTTCTCGGACAGGTCGTTTCATGCAGTTTGTCGGCCGTCGAGTGATCGCAGGTGCGTCGATTTGATGCTGAATCAGACGGCAACGTAAGATGACCGCGGCATGTATGACGCTATCCGATGTTTCGCGGTCGAACTTGTTGCCGCTCTCATTTACGACATATTCTGTCTTCTTTGTGCATACGTTGGCTCGACTCGTCTCCCTCCGACGCGGTTTTGGAGAAGGGCCGGCCAGCGAGCCTCTGTCGAACCATCGCTCGATCCTAACGGTCATGTGAAATGACGGAAGATAGGCAGGATAGGAAATCTGAGATGTGACATTCGCCCATAAGAAATGTTTTTCTGAGCATCGCTTCAAAACTGGTTCACAATCGGCGGTCCAATGTTGTTCTACATACCAGAGTGATCTCGGGAACAGATGAGGCACCCGTTGCTCGGCTTTGT
>JAZFUB010000156.1:0-10429 GCA_036447015.1 Thermoguttaceae bacterium
TGACGGGGACGAAGAATAACGATGTCGCCCACATGCCGCTGTTGACGGACACTCGACCCCTCGGTCATGCGGCAGCGGACCGTCTTTGAGCTAGAGCAGCCGATCTCCGACAAATCGTGCGAACTGGACAGGTAGCCAAACATGGTCAACTAGCTAAACTACAGCAAGAGTGCGGTCACTTCATACGCAAATTCGACCGCTCTTCGCCCGATTACGGCTTGCCAAACGGGGCTCCCTCGGATTAGGGTATTGCGTGAGGTGGGCGGTTAAGGGACGGCACTTGGTAGGACGACCGCTGGATGTTTCAAGGAGGCGAACGAAGATGGCCAAGAGCGTGGGAAATCAGTTTGCGATCGGCGTCGACTATGGGACGAACAGCGTCCGGGCGCTGGTGGTCGACCTTGCCGACGGCAGCGAGATTGCGACCAAGGTGACCAACTATCCCAGCGGCGAGGCAGGAATCCTGCTCGACCCGAAGGACCCCAACCTGGCCCGACAGAATCCGGCCGACTATATCGACGGCTTCTATCGGTCGGTTCGCGGCGCGATCAGGGCGGCAAAGAAACATCCCGGCTTCGCTCCGGAGAAGGTCGTCGGCATCGGCGTCGACACGACCGGCTCGACGCCCATCCCGGTCGACCGGCAGGGCATGCCGTTGGCCATGAAGCCCCAGTTCGAGAAGAATCTGGCAGCACATGCCTGGCTCTGGAAGGACCACACGGGCCACGCCGAAGCGGCCGAAATCACCGAGAAGGCCGCCCGAGGCCGAACCGGTTACTTGGCCAAGTGCGGCGGCACCTACAGTTCCGAATGGTATTGGTCGAAGATCCTGCACTGCAAGCGAACCGCTCCAAAAGTGTTCAAGGCCGCGTATGCCTGGGTCGAACTGGCCGACTTCGTGCCCGCATTCATCACGGGCAACCTCGATCCGCTGACCATGCCGCGCGGCATCTGTGCCGCGGGGCACAAGGCCATGTATCACGAGCAGTGGGGCGGATTGCCGAAGAAGACTTTTCTCGCCGCCCTGGATCCCGACCTGCCGGCCATTGCCGAGCACTACGCGCCGGCGGCCGTTCCCTCGGACCGCAAGGCGGGCGAGTTGACCGCCGAAGTGGCCAAGAAGGTCGGTCTGCCGGCGGGCGTGGCCGTGGCGGTCGGGGCGTTCGACGCACACATGGGAGCCGTCGGCGCCGGCATCAAGCCCGGCACGCTGGTCAAAATCATCGGCACGAGCACGTGCGACATGATGGTCGCGCCGATGGACAAAAAACTGCCCGACATCCCGGGCCTCTGCGGTATCGTGCCCGGCTCGGTGATTCCCGGCATGTACGGTCTCGAAGCGGGCCAGTCGGCCGTGGGCGATATCTTCAACTGGTTCGTCTCGCATCTCGCACCGAAGCAGTACACGGCCAAGGGCGATCCGCACGTCAATCTGACCAAGGCGGCCGACCGGCTGGCACCCGGCCAGAGCGGCCTGCTGGCCTTGGATTGGAACAACGGCAACCGCACGATCCTGGTCGATCCGCTGTTGACCGGGCTGATGGTCGGACAGACCTTGCACACCACGGCACCGGAGATCTATCGGGCGCTGGTCGAGTCGACGGCCTTCGGTGCGCTGACGATCATCAAACGGTTCGAGGAGTACGGCGTGGCGGTCAAAGAGGTCGTCAACTGCGGCGGCATCGCCGAGAAGAACGCGTTCGTCATGCAGATCTACGCCGACGTATGCAACCGGCCCATGAAGATCAGCCGCTCGGCCCAAACGTGTGCCCTGGGGGCCGCCATCTTCGGTGCGGTCGCCGGCGGCGCGTACAAGCGAACCGAACAGGCACAGCGGAAGATGACCGGCGTGAAGTCGACCGTCTATCGGCCGAACAAGGCGGCCGCCAAGGTCTATGCCCAACTCTACACGCTCTATCGCCAACTGCACGACGCCTTCGGCACGAACGACTTCAAGGGCCCGCTCGATCAGGTGATGAAAGAACTGATCGCCGTTCGTGCCCACACGCGAAAACGCTAGCGGAGAAACGCCCACCGATATGCTGGAACAACTCAAAGAAGACGTCTTTCGCGCCAACCTGAATCTGGTTCGCTACGGACTGGTCACGCTGACGTGGGGCAACGTCAGCGGCATCAGCGACGATCGCGAGTTGGTCGTCATCAAACCCAGCGGCGTGGGCTACGACCGCATGCAGCCCGAGCAGATGGTGGTCGTCGACCTGGAAGGAAACGTCGTCGAAGGCGAACTGCGTCCTTCATCGGATACGCCCAGTCACGTCTTGTTGTACCAGCATTTCGATCGGATCGGCGGCATCACGCACACGCACAGTTCACAGGCAACGATGTTTGCCCAAGCCCGGGTCGAGATCCCCTGTTTCGGCACGACGCACGCCGACCACTTCTACGGCCCGGTGCCCGTGACCCGTCCGCTGACGCAACAGGAAGTGGAGACGGCCTACGAAGCCAACACGGGCCGGGTGATCGTCGAGCGGTTCGCCCGGCTCGACCCGGTCGAGATGCCGGCCGCCCTGGTCGCCGGTCATGCGCCGTTCACATGGGGTAAGGATGCGGCCGATTCGGTCAAGAATGCCGTGGCGCTGGAAGCCGTCGCCGCAATGGCGCTGGGGACGATGCGGCTACGAGACGACGCGCCGCCGCTGGAGTCCCACGTGCTCGACAAACATTACCAACGCAAACACGGCCCGAACGCTTATTACGGACAGGAATGACCCATTTCAGCCCCAACGGGGCGACAGTCAATAGCCCAGGGCGTAAGCCCTCGTTGTTTTACACAAGTTCCACTCGCTTCGGCCTGAATCCCGCCGGCTTGTCCGGCGGATCGTTCGGTTTCCCGCTACATCAAGGCTGCCTATGCCGTATAGAAATCCCGCCGGCTTGCCCGGCGGAATATTCGGTTTCCCACTACGGTCGAGTGCGCCCCAGCGCCCGGGGAGTGAGCAACCGAACGATCCGCCGGGCAAGCCGGCGGGATTCCCGGGCGATCGGAGAGCCGGTGTGTAGTGGAAAGCCGAACGATCCGCCGGGCAAGCCGGCGGGATTTGTGTAAAACAACCAGGGCTCACGCCCTGGGCTATTGACTGCCGCCCCTTCGGGGCTTGTTCGATGTCAAACATGCTACGCGCTGCCCATGAAACCGTGGCCGCCCCGTGCTGGACGACCCGTTCCCGTTCCGCTATGCTGTTACCACTATTCAGAATACGTTCCCAAGCAGGAACTCGGGAACCAGATTACGCCAAAAGGAGATAGACCATGTTGAGCCGCCAGGCCTTTCGCACACTGACGATTGTGACCTTGCTGGGTATCCTCGCGTGCTTTGCACCCGTGTTGGCAACGGCCGCCGAAGGCGACGCGGTCGCGCCGGCCAGTGCCAAATCCGCCGTCGATTCGGTCGATTGGGTCGTCATCGCCGGCTACTTCACCCTCTTGTTGGGACTCGCCTGGTGGGTCATTCGCAAGAACAAGGACACGGCCGACGACTACTTCCTGGCCGGGCGGAATCTCGGTTGGTTCATCGTCGGTGCGTCGATCTTCGCCTCGAACATCGGGTCGGAACACCTGGTCGGTCTGGCCGGCTCGGGCACGACGGACGGCGTGGCCATGGCCCACTACGAACTGCACGCCTGGTGCCTGTTGGTACTCGGCTGGATCATGGTGCCCTTCTACATGCGGTCGAAGGTCTTCACGATGCCCGAGTTCCTCGAACGACGATTCAATCCGACCAGCCGTTGGGCCCTGTCGATCATCTCGCTGGTCGCCTACGTGGTGACGAAAATCGCCGTGGGAATCTTCGCCGGCGGTATCGTCTTCTCAGTCCTGCTGCCGGACATCAACGTCATGGGGCTCGATAGCTTCTGGCTCGGGTCGATCCTCGTGATCGTGCTGACCGGACTCTACACGGCGCTGGGTGGACTCCGTGCGGTCGCCTATACCGAGGCCTTGCAGACCGTTGTCCTGGTGGTCGGTTCGATTCTCGTCACGATCTTCGGGCTCAAGGCGCTTGGCGGCTGGGACGAACTTCGCGCGATCGCCGGATCCGACATGTTCAACCTCTGGAAGCCGATCGTGCCCGAGGGCGTGACATCGACTTGGGCCCCGGTGAAAGACGTCGTGATCGACTCGGTGACCGGCGAGAAGTCGGGTACGATGGCCTGGTATTTCAACGACAACTATCCCTGGCTGAGCATGCTCTTCTGTGCCCCGGTGATCGGACTTTGGTACTGGTGTACCGACCAGTATATCGTGCAGCGTACGCTCGGTGCGCCGAACGAGACCGAAGCCCGACGCGGTTCGATCTTTGCCGCCTTCCTCAAGCTCATGCCGGTCTTCATCTTCATCATTCCCGGCATCATCTGCTTTGCACTGATGCTCAAGACCCAAACCGGCCACGTGGTCCTGGGCGGTGACTCGAAGCCGATGAACTTCGCAAAGATGCTCAAGCACGAACCCTCCCTGATCCGGTCCGAGCTGATGGCCAAGTACGAAGATTTCGTCGTGGTTGAGGACGGCATGGAGCACCTCGATCTGGCCCGAATGATCGACGAAGCGCCTGCGAAGTTCGAGATGCTCCGCGGCGACGTCAAAGGAAACATCGACGACAGCGGCATGAGCTTTCCGATGTTGGTCGCCACGGTGCTGCCCTCCGGAGTGCGTGGACTGGTCGTCGCGGGCCTGCTCGCGGCATTGATGTCCTCGCTGGCCGGCGTGTTCAACGCGTCGGCGACCCTCTTCACGATGGATTTCTACAGCAAGCTCCACCCGAACGTCTCCCAGCACCGCCTGGTCTGGATCGGCCGGATCGCGACGATCGTCATGATCCTGATCGGGCTGTCATGGATTCCGGTGATCCAAGGCTCACGGGGTCTCTACGATTATCTGCAAGGTGTGCAGTCCTATCTGGCCCCGCCGATTTTCGTGGTCTTCTTCCTCGGGATCTTCTGGAAGCGGCTCAACGGCGCCGGTTGCCTGGCGTCGCTGGCCGTCGGGTTCATCCTCGGGATGTTCCGACTGGCCATCGACACGCCGGTCAAGCTGCGTTGGTGGGGAGTCGACACGGCCGGCAACGCGATCGGCTACGTCGAGGGTTCCTGGCAGTGGATCGTCAACCAGATGTTCTTCCAGTACTACAGCATCCTGATCCTGATCGTTTGCGCGGTAACCATGGTCGTGGTCAGCTACCTGACGAAGGAGCCGAACTACGAGAAGATCTCCGGCCTGACCTATGGCACGCTGACCGACGAAGATCGGACAAAGAGCCGCGGCAGTTGGACGTTCGTCGACGTATTCGCCTCGGCCGTCGTCTTGGCGGCGATCCTGGCGGCGTACCTTTACTTCAATGGATAGGGTGTGAGCCCCCCATGCAACGCCTCCTTCAACAAAGGCGGCCGAGTCGCATGCGCAAGAGCCCAAATCCCTTTGTGCCCCTCTGGGGGAATAAATTCGACGGATTTCTGCGAAATCTGGCTGGACCTCCGGAATTGCCGAACAGCATCGCACCCCCCCCCGCCTCCAGGTGGTGGGGTGGCCGGCTGGCCCGGCGGTTGCACGAACGGAGTTGTTTTGATACACTGAAGCTTGGATCGAAAGATTCGTCATCCGGAGGAATCCACCGGCCATCGGGTCGAAGTGCCGAGGTTCGTGCGTAATTTTTGCCGACCGTGTCGATACCAAAACAGTAGCGTCCAGGATTCCGGCCGCTCGATTGGCCAAGGAGTCATAAGGGATCTAGCCTAAGGAGTCGAAACATGAGAAGTGGCATGTTCTTGGCCGCCGTCGTGGCGCTGACGTTCGGCGTTTGCGGTGCACTGGCCCAGCAGACCGTGACGAAGGTCAGCAATTCGGCCGTGACGAGGGTCGGCGACTCGGCGCCGTGGCACCTCTCGAAGGTTTCCAAACTCACGCGTGCCCGAGGCGGTAGCGAAGCCCCGGCCACGTCGGCCGACTCGCATCCCTACTTGCATATTGCGGTCAACTTCAAGACGCCGGCCGCGGCCCGTGAGAAACAAGGTTTCCGCGTGGTCGATCAGCGTGGCAAAGAAGTGGGCGAGCTCTGGGGTTGGAACGACGGTCGATCGTTGGTGATCTTCGAGGGAAGTTGGGCCGACCTGCGAGGGCTTTGGCTCGACGGCAGAGGCCACCGTGAACCGCTCTTCGCGACCGCTTCCGTGGCTTCGCGTCCGATCACTCCGCAAGTCGTCCACACGCGACCCGTCGCACCGGCACACACCGTCGTGGCCGGCCGATCTTCCGTGCACGTCGCACCGAGAACGACTTACGTTGCCCCCAACGCAATGCACATCGCCAGAACGACAACGCACATCCCGGCAACGACGACCCATGTCGGCGGTTCCGACCGAGTTATCTACCATGGTACCGATCGGGTCATCCATCATGGCGGTGGCGACGTGACGCACATCCATCACACGGGCGGCGAAACGAAACACATCTACCTTGACGACGGCGGCGACACCACGCACATCCATCATGGTGAAGGTGAAGGTGCAGGCGCAGGCGCAGACGCAGACGCTGGTGCAGGTGAAGGTGCAGGCGCAGGTGAAGGCCCCGGTGAAGGCGAAGGCCCCGGTGAAGGTGAAGGTCCCGGTGAAGGTCCCGGTCCCGGCAGTCTCGCCCAAGGTCCTGGATCTGGTGAAGGTTCCGGCGCTTGTGAAGACTGTGCGCCGGGAAGTGAGTCACCCGGTCAGGCCCCGTTTGCCGGCCCTGGCGGTCCCGGTTCCGGTGGTCCTGGTCCCGGCGGTCCAGATTCTGGTGGCACCGGTGGCCCCGGTGGTGGCCCTGGTCCCGGTAGTCTGGCCGGCGGTCCTGGTGGAGATTGTGAGGGCGAAGGAGGTCCGTGCGAAGAAGGATTGCCCGGCCAACCCGGCTATGAGGGTCCCGGCCGTGGTCCCGGTCTGCTGGCAATGAACGCGATCAAAGGCCCGGCTCCGAATCGAGAAGTGATGCCGGCGTTCGTGCTCTATGTCGCCTGCGGCGACGAGACCAGCCCGGGGAAAGTCTACCAGGTGGACGAACACGGGCGCGTGTTGGGCGTGGTGAATCTGCCCTTCACACCCACGGGCATAGCCCTGCATCGGGAGCACGGCCTGGTGGTCGCCATTCCGCGTGACGGCGGCAAGATCATGCGAATCGACGATACGGGCAAGGTGACGACGCTCTTGGAGAAAGATGAAACGTTGGTCCATCCGGTCGACGTGGCGATCGGCGGTCAGTCGGACTCGGTACTCGTGGCCGACAACATTGCCGACGTCATGGCCGCAACCAGTTCGGCCGGCATCAAGCCGAAGCTGTATCAGCGTCTCGAGGGCCAACAGTGGTCGGCCCAAAGCATGTCGATTGCCATCACCAGGGACAAGCACGTCGTCTTCGGCACCGACGGCGACACGGGCATCTATCGGTTTGGAGGCGACGATCACTCGGCCTCCAGCGATCCGCTGCTGCCCGGCCCGGGCGGCGTGGCTGCCGATCCGAAGACGGTCCAGTGGGCGGCAACGCAGAATCCCGACCAGATCTACGTCTTCGAGGGCGAGGAACTGATGAAGAAACTGCGGTTGCCGCAGAACAAGAGCATGTACCGCAACGGCCTGTTGTCGTTCTCGCCGTGTGGATCGCTTTGCGTTGCGGCCCGGGACAGCGACGAGACGGTCGGCGAACCTTGGTTGCTGATGTACAACATCGAGGAAGACGAGATTCGCAGTCTCTTCCCGTGGACTCGCGAGACGATGACCGATTTCGTCGTCGGTCCGCGAATGCTCTGGGAACGACGATCGCCCAGCACGTACCGGAGCATCCGCTAGGCTTTCAACGGTCGAGGTGTTTCCATGAGACGTGTTTTCATGAGACGTGTTTCCATGAGACGACGCGTAGCTTGGTGCTCACTCGTGTTGCTGACGCTGGCCGGCGGCAAAGGGCACGCCCAGCAACCGACGACGGTCCAGTTGCCGACGCTCTCGGTCTTCTCGGGCCGCACGACGGTCGTGGTGCCGGATCGTGGCAGCACTTACATGGGCGGCGTCCGCCGGGCCGCATCGGGGCGTAGCGAATTCGGCGTGCCCATGTTGCCCTTCCGCCCGTTTCGCAACACGGCCATCGGCAACGAACGAAGCGTGTCGAGCCTCCGTGTCTCGGCAACGGTCCACGATTTCGAAGCGATGGACGAGTTTCTCTTGAGCCGCCCAACGTCGTTTAGGCAACAGCATGCGATGCAACGGCCGACCATGCAGCAGCGAGTGTTTCTGCCGTGGCCGGCCGCACCGGCGACCGCCGCGTATCGGCCGGATCCGCGTGTCGGCAGTAGCTGGAAGTTGGCAACACCGCAACCCGAGGTGTCTGTAGAAAACCGGGTCGCACGGATTCAGGCCCAAAGCCGCGGCCGCCGGGTTGCTGAAGCGGCCGAAGCGGCCGATTTCTTCGAGCGAGGGAAGAAGGCCGAGGAGTCGGGCAAGCTTTCCGTGGCCAAGATCTACTATCGCATGGCCGCACGACGGGCAGACGATCAACTGCGGTCGGCAGTGGTTGCCCGGCTCGAAGCGATTGCTCGCACCGAAACCGGGTCTCAGGTCGCACAGAACGGGCCGTAGCATAACCCCCCTGCGGCGGCCTATTGACAGTTCTGCGGTGCCCGCAATAATAGTCCTGATGGGCTAGTGTGCATGTCTCCCTGCCGGCCGGTGACGCTGCCGACCGGTGACAAGCATCTCTTGCCGCCTTCGAGGCGAAATCTCGTGTTGCTTCAGTGGAAGCCGACCGATGGGCCAGTTGTTCAATATTCTCGGCACACAGAAGGAAGAGATTTCGCTCGCATTGGTGGAGAATCTCGAACGGGCCGAGTGCGGGAAATTCCTGCAAACGCAGGCCGGCAGTTTCACCTCGCTGGCCAACACGATGGACGCCTGCCGCAGCGAACCGCAGGGCGGCGACCCGCAGAGCAGCGTCCCCCGTCAGTGGGCCGCGCCGCTTCACGAGGAGGCCGCCACGCTTGGTATCTCGTCTGCCGAGGTCCTGACCGGTCTGAACTGCCTTCAACAGGCCGTGCGATTTCATGTCATCAAGGCTGAGAACAGGAAGCCCGTGCTGTTGAACGCCCTGGACGAATTGGGCTCGGTCGTCGATAGGATGCGGCAATGCTATCTCGAACAGTGTTGTCTCAAGACGGGCGGCGATCTTGAAACGAGGGCGGCAACGACAAGTGGCTCCGAAGACGAACCGCACGACTTCACGGGATTCGTCGAAAGTGCCGATTTCTTCATCTGCCTGGCCACCTTGCATGGAAAGCCCTTCTATCTGAATCCGGCGGGCCGAAAGCTGCTCGGTCTGGCGGCTCGCGAGCCGTTACCCACCGCCAGCCTCCATGGTTTCTACGGCAAGGAGTCGTGGGCTCAGCTGCGCGACGTGGCCGTGCCGGCCGTCCGCGCCACCGGTCAGTGGGAAGGTCGCAGCCGTGTCCGCAATCAGCAAACCGGCGAAACATGCGATGTGCTGACAAGCATGTTTCTGGCCAAGCATTCGCAAAGCGACAAGCCCTCATCCCTGGCGATTCTCCACCGAAGTGCCGACGAGCAACTGCGCGTGGAAGAAGCCTTGGCCGAATCGCAGGCGCGCAAACATTCCATCCTGGAATCGTCGCTCGACCCGATTATCACGATCGACCATGAGGGTGTCATTACCGAGTTCAATCGGGCGGCGGAGCATACGTTCGGGCATTCGCGGCAAAAGGTGCTGGGAACGCAACCTTCCGAGGTCCTCTTTCCGCCGGCCAAGAGTGCCGGGCATCGGCACCGCATCGACCGCTATCTCGACGCCGGTGAAGGCTCCTTGCTGGGCCGGCGCATCGAGGTCGAGGCGGTCCGTGCCGACGGCGAAATGTTTCCCGCCGAACTGGCCATGACGATCAGCCAGGAGCAAGGCTGTCCGGTGCTCTCCTTCTTCGTGCGCGACATCAGCAAGCGTAAGAAGGCCGAAGAGGCCCGGGCACGCTATGAGGCCGAGTTGGAGCGTTCGAATCGCGAATTGGAGCAGTTCGCCTACGTCGCGTCGCACGACTTGCAGGAACCGCTGCGAAAGATCCGCACGTTCAGCGACCGACTGGAAATGAAATCCGGTGATCTGCTCAACGAGACGGGCAGGGAATGCATCCAGCGGATGCAGAGCGCCGCGGCACGCATGCAATTGCTGATTGAGGGACTGCTGACCCTTTCGCGTGTGACCACGAGAGACATCGAACTGAACCCGGTCGAACTGAGCGAAATCGCGAGCGAGGTCGTCTCCGATCTGGAGGTGAAGATCGAGCAGGTCGGCGGACACGTCGAAATCGGGAAACTGCCGAGGATCCAGGCCGATCCCGTGCAAATGCGCCAATTGCTGCAAAACCTCGTCGGCAATGCGTTGAAGTTTCACC
>JAZFUB010000157.1:0-12868 GCA_036447015.1 Thermoguttaceae bacterium
TTGACGGCGATGCACGGTACCAAACTACGGGATGCAGCAGTACATTTTGCTGCGCATTCATCGAAAGTCATGGAGCTAACACGGGAGGAACGCGATGCGCTCGCAGAGTTCGTCGAGTTTTTGAGTTCGCAAGACGCTAACTAACGATGGGCCGTACAGCGACAAGTCCACCTCTTCAACTGGCTGCTGGGCGAGAAGGAAAACAATCCATGGAGCGTCGGCATCGTCTTGCAGTGTTCTGCGTTACATGCGCTTTCTTATCGCCATTCTGTCGATCGGCGGCGAGCGAGGACGCTTCCGCACCCAAATACACCAACGCGTTGATTCATGAGAAGAGTCCGTATCTGCTGCAACACGCCCACAATCCGGTTCGCTGGGTTCCTTGGTCGCCGGAAGCGTTCGCGCGCGCGAAGAAGGAGGGCAAACTGATCTTCCTTTCGATCGGCTACTCGACTTGCCATTGGTGCCACGTCATGGAGAAGGAGTGCTTCGAGGACGAGGAAGTGGCCGCCCTGCTGAATCGGGACTTCATCTGCATCAAGATCGACCGAGAGGAACGGCCCGACGTCGACAATGTCTACATGAGCATTGCGCAAGCGTTGGGTAGCGGAAACGGTTGGCCGCTCACGGTGGTGATGACGCCCGAGAATCGCCCCTTCTTCGCGGGCACGTACATCCCGAAGTACGACAAGTACGGCATCATGGGACTGATGAAGCGGTTGCCGCTGCTGGTCCGCCAGGTTCGCTACGGCAGCAACCTGTTGGATGAGGCGGCCGACCGGGTTCAGCGTCGTATCGATCTGCTGAATCGGCCGGCAGTACGAACGGACGCCACGATCGAGGACGCCCAGCTCGATCAGATCTTCTCGAGCTTGATGATGTCGTTCGATCCGGTTCACGGCGGATTCGGCGTGTCGATGAAGTTTCCCCGTCCGCATCAGCTCCTCTACCTGTTGAGTCATCATCGGCGAACCGGGAACGAGCAGGCCCTGGGGGCGGTGAAACTCACGCTCGATCGGATTCGTGACGGCGGCATCTACGATCAGCTCGGGTTCGGCATCCATCGTTACGCGACCGACCGAGTGTGGAGGGTGCCGCACTTCGAAAAGATGCTCTACGACCAGGCACAGCTTGCCCTGGTCAGCGCCGAGTGCTTTGCCGCAACCGGCCAACCCAAGTATCGCCGGATGACCGAGGAACTTTTTGGCTATGTCTTGCGCGACCTCACGTCGCCGCAGGGGGCATTCTACTCGGCCGAGGATGCCGACAGCGAAGGCGAGGAAGGAAAATTCTATCTTTGGACCGCCTCCCAAGTGAAGGCCGTCTTGTCGGATGACCAGTTCGCCGTCGTCGGTCGAGTCTTCAACGTCGAGCAGGATGGGAATTGGATCGATCGGGCAATCGGCCAGCGGCAGCCGACGAACATCCTCTACCGAACCGAACAACCGTCGGAGCAGGCCGCCGAGGATGGAGATCCCGAGCAGTTGAACAAACAGGTCGAGACTGCACGACTCGCACTGTTCGAAGCACGAGAGCTGCGCGTTCGACCGCTGCGAGACGACAAGATCATGGCCGATTGGAACGGTCTGATGATCGGGGCGCTTGCCCGGGGCGGGCGGCTGTTGGGTGAAGACCGATACACGCACGCGGCCGCCAAGGCGTTCGAGTTCGTCGACACGCGGCTGCGGGATTCCCAACGGCGATTGCTTCACCGCTGGTGCCGTGGCGAGGCGGCGATTCCCGCCTATTTGGACGACCATGCGTTCCTCGCTTTCGGCGCGGTCGAACTCTACAAGGCGACGTACGACCCAAAATACCTCGAAGCGGCCACCGCGTTGGTCGCGGCCATGGATGCCCGATTCTACGACGACTCCGAAGGCGGCTACTTCTTCACCGCCGACGATGCGGAAGAACTGCCGATTCGCCCGAAGAAATACGGCGATATGGAAGTGCCGTCGGGAAACTCCATCGCCACGCTCGTTCTGTCGGAACTGGCACGTCTGACGGGCGAACCGAAGTACGAGGATCGGGCCGGCGAGCTCGAACGGCTCCTCTCGCGCAGCCTGCTGAACATGCCTTCGCGTGCAACGCAGTTCGGCGTGGCTCTCGAGTACCGCCGAAGTCCCACGGCGGAAGTCGTCATTGTCGGGGATGCGACCGCCTCGGAAACGAAGCGAATGCTCTCGCTGTTGCAGCGGCGGATTGGAAAACAGAACGTCACGATTCTGCTCAAAGACGTGCGTGCCAAGCCCGATCTGTTGGCCAAGGTCGCACCCTTCACACGCTATCACAGCCAAATCGACGGCAAGCCCACGGCCTATGTCTGCCGCAATCGAGTCTGCCGGGCGCCGACGAACGACCCTGAAGCCATGCTCCGACAACTCGATGAGATGGCCTCCCCGGCGGAGTAAGAATCGCTTCGGCAACCAAGATTCAACGCCGTAGGCGTTCAACATCGAATCCCAGGGTCGCGCAGCGCACCCTGGGTAACGGTCGAGCACAACAACATCAACCTCGACGAGGTTGTACAATTGCGTGGCGCCAGCATGGCATGTCGAGACCGGCCTAGTCAACCAGGAGCCGACAACAACAGGTCCGTTTAGCTGCCGCCGCTACGACGGCTTGGCCAAGAATGTGTTCGAGCGTCAAGCCGCCGTACCGGCGGCAGCTAAACGGACTCCCCCTCCTTGTGCACGTCCGCGAGAAACTTCGCTGTGACCGACTTGGCGTGGTTGGCTACCTTCTCGGGCGTGCCTTTGACGACGACTCGGCCTCCTTCGTCGGCGGCTCCTGGGCCCAGGTCGATGATGTAGTCGGCCGCTTTCATGATCTGTAGGTTGTGTTCCACGACGATCAGCGAATGGCCGACCGCCAACAGGGCGTCGAAACAGTCGAGCAGTTGGACGATGTCGGAAAAGTGCAGCCCGGTGGTCGGCTCGTCGAGGATGAACAGGCAACGGCCCCGCTTGGCACTCGACATATAGCCGGCCAATTTCAGCCGCTGTGCCTCGCCGCCCGAGAGGGTGTTGGCCGGTTGGCCCAGTCGCACGTAATCGAGTCCCACGTCGATCAGACGCTTCAGCCGGGCTTGGACCTTGGGCCGCCCGCGGAAGAAGGTGAACGCCTGGCGGACGGTCATTTCCAGGACGTCGGCGATGCTGCGGCCCCGATAGGTCACCTCGAGGATCTCGTTGCGATAGCGGGTGCCATTGCACCCGGAACAACGCATGTAGACGTCGGCCAGGAACTGCAAGTCGATCTGCGTGTAGCCATCGCCGTGGCAGGCCGTGCAACGCCCGCCGTCGACGTTGAAACTGAAATGGCCGGCCGTGAAGTTGCGTGTCCGCGCTTCGACCGTCTCGGCAAAGACGTTGCGGATCTCGTCGAAGGCCTTCAGATAGGTCACCGGGTTGCTGCGCGGCGAACGGCCGATCGGGCTTTGATCGATCATAATGACTTCGTCGATCTGCCCGTCGCCGAAGACGTCGTCGTGGTCGAGCGGTTTCGGTGCGTCCTTGCGCAGCCGACGACAGAGCGCCGGATAGAGCGTGTCCTGGACCAGGGTGCTCTTGCCCGAGCCGCTCACGCCGGTCACCAGGCAGAGCACGCCCAGGGGAAATTCGACCGTGATGTTGTCGAGGTTATTTCCCCTGGCTCCGGCCAGCCGGATCCAGCCATGGTCGGGCGGGCGTCGGCGACCATAGCTACCGATCCCTCGGCGGCGGGCCAGGTAATCGCCGGTAAGGCTTTCTTCGGACGCTTCCATTTCGTCGGGCGTGCCCTGGAAGACGATCCGGCCGCCCCGTTCGCCCGCCCCTGGGCCGATCTCGACGACCTGGTCGGCCGCGCGGATGACCGCCTCTTCGTGCTCGACGACCACGACCGTATTGTCGCGGTCGCGTAGCGAACGGATCGCGCCAATCAACTGGTCGATATCGCGGGGATGCAGCCCGATCGACGGCTCGTCAAGCACGTAGAGCATGTTGACCAGGCTGGACCCCAGCGACGAGGTGAGCGAGACCCGGCGGGATTCGCCGCCGCTGAGCGTCCGTACGGTCCGATCGAGCGTCAGGTAGCCCAGCCCGACCGATTCGAGATAGCCGAGCCGGTTGCCGACCTGCTCGAGCATCATCCGCCCGACCTGTCGTTCCCACTCGGAAAGCTCCAATTCGGCAAAGAACCGGGTCGCATCGCGGATCTTCATCGCCGAGATTTCGGCGATATTCTTGCCGCCGACCTGCGTGGCCAACGCCTCGCGACGCAGCCGGGCCGTACCACACTGCGGACATGGCCGATAGCTTCGCCATCGGCTGAGAAAGACGCGGATGTGCATCTTGTATTTGCGACGCTGGAGCCAGGCGAAGAAGCCTTCCAGCCCGCCGAATTTTCGCTCGGGGACCCCCTCGGTGATCAGCTTCAGGTGGTCGTCATTCAACTCGGAAAACGGCACGTCGACCGGCAGGTCACAGTCGTCGGCCAGGGCCAACAGTTCCTCGAGCTCATGGGCGTAGGCCGGACTGTTCCACGGCGCGACGGCCCCGTCGCGAATCGATTTCCTCGGGTCGGGCACGACCAGTTCCATGTCGAGCCCGACCACGTTGCCGAAACCTTCGCACTCGGGACACGCCCCCATCGGGCTGTTGAAGCTGAAGAGCCGCGGCTCGGGCTTCGGATACTCCAGGTCGCAATCGTCGCAGGCCAATTGCGTGCTGAACCCGATCCGCCGCCACGGCCGACCGTCGATCACGCACGAACTACCCCGTCCCTCGGCCGATGTTTCCGATGTGACCTCCTCGGCGGCCATGAACGCATAACAGCGTCCGCGTCCCTTGGTGAAGGCCGTTTCGAGCGAATCGCGAACGCGCGTGTCGCTGGTGCTGCCGGCGGAGAGCCGATCGACGACGACGTAGGGGCCGTGGCCATTTCCGTTTCCGTTCCCATTGGCATCGCTCGAAGCCGTGGGCGTCGGCATCGGTTCTTCGGCCAGGTTGACGACACGGTCGTCGACGATCACCCGAATGAAACCGTCTTCCTGTAGCTCGGCCGAGATCTGTTCGAGGTTGTTTTCCTCGGGCAACTGCAAGCGGAAGGCCAACAGATACCGGGTGCCCCCGGGCAGGTTCCCCAGCAAAGTGGCCGCACTCTGTGGCGTGTCGCAACGCACCTCCCGGCCACACTCGAGGCAGAAAACGCGGCCGATCTTGGCGAACAGCAGCCGCAGATAGTCGCTCGTCTCGGTGGCCGTCCCCACGGTCGAACGGCTCGATCGGCCCGTGTTCTTGTTCGTCACGGCGATGGCCGGCGGGATGCCGTCGATCCGATCGGCCTCGGGCTTTTCGAGCCGTTGCAGGAATTGCCGCGTGTAGGCCGAAAAGCTCTCGATATACCGACGCTGACCCTCGGCATAGAGCGTGTCCAGAGCAAGGCTACTCTTGCCGCTGCCGCTGAGTCCACAGAAGACGATCAGTTTGCGATGCGGCAGATCGAGGTCGACCGCCTGGAGGTTGTGGACCTCGACGCCCCGCAATGATATATGGTTCACAGCACTCATGTATCGTTTTCCGGGGCGAAGTTTCCCCCGGGCAAGTATATTGCGATAAGTCGAAACCATCATCATACCACGCCACGACAACAGTGGCCAGCATTTGCGATTGGCGGAAAATCGCGTGCCACAGCCCGTTTGCAGAGCCCATCCGAGAATTCGAGACGCACAGCCAAACATCCCAAGCCCACCGACGGCGGTCGGTGGGACCCTCTGGACGCGGCATTTTGATTCATACTGTCAACAGAACCCCGGGCATTTTCGGTCACGACCATTCCGTACAGGGAGTTCAATGAAAAACCACGAAGGACACGAAGAGCACGAAGAAGGCGTGGGGGATACTGTCCGTTTGACTCCTTCGTGCTCTTCGTGCTCTTCGTGTCCTTCGTGGTTTTTCCCTTTGGAGGCCCGATATCCTGCAGAGCAATGGTTGCGGCTTTGCCACGATGCGCTCTCTGTGGTTGTCCTCTCTTTTCCAAACGTCTTGCTGAAAGTCCCGTCAAACGGTCTACTGACGGCCATGACGTACCGCCGGAAGCGTGTAACGGTGATGGGACTGGGCCACTTCGGGGGTGGTGTGGCTGTGGCTCGTTGGCTGGCGAGCCAAGGGGCCGTAGTGACGGTTACGGATCTGGCCGACGAAACGACGCTGGTTGACTCGCTGGCCGCGTTGGACGGAGTGCCGATTGCGAGGACCCACCTCGGGGGACATCGGGAGGACGATTTTCGGGATGTCGATCTGGTGGTCGTCAATCCGGCGGTCCGGCCGGGCAATCGGCTGTTGGAAATCGCGCGGCAGTCGGGCGCTCGGCTTTCTAGCGAGATCGAGTTGTTCTTGGAGGCCACCGCGGCTCGAATCATCGGCGTGACCGGCTCCAGCGGCAAATCGACCACTGCCGCCATGACGGCCGCGATCCTTCGGGCAGCCGGCCAAAACGTCTGGCTGGGGGGGAATATCGGCCAAAGCTTGTTGGACCGGCTCGATCGGATCGGATCGGACGATTGGGTCGTGTTGGAATTGAGCAGTTTTCAGCTCTGGCATCTCGGGCAAGAGGGGCATCTCGGGCCGCATGTGTCGATGCCGCAAATCGCGGTCATCACCGGTTGCACGCCGAACCATCTCGATTGGCACGCGGACTACGAACAGTACAAATCGGCCAAGCAGCGGCTCCTTGTCGGTCAAAGCGATAACGATTCGGCAGTTCTGAACACCTACGACCCGGAGGTTCGCGGTTGGTGCCCGATGGTACGGGGTAAGCTGCTTCCGCCAGCGAGGCTCGACGAGATTCCACGCCTCTCGGTGCCCGGCGAACACAACCGGATCAACGCGGCCCTGGCCGTGGCTGCGGCACGTGCTGCCGGTTGCGGCGAGGCGGCGGTCCTGCAAGGTTTGCAGTCGTACGAACCGCTTGAACAGCGTCTTGAGCAGCTTGCGACCGTCGAGGGACGAACGTTCTACAACGACTCGGCGTCGACCACGCCCGAGTCGACGGTGGCGGCGTTGCGATCGGTCGATCGGCCCGTCTGGTTGCTGGCCGGGGGACGCGACAAAGGGTCGGATTTCGAGCAGATGGCGACTTCGATCGTCGACGAGGCCCAGGGAGCGGCCTTTTTCGGCACGGTGGCACAACGATTGCAGAGCATGACGACCGCTGGAGCACCGCAGTTCAACAGCATCGCCGCCGAAACGCTCGACGAAGCGTTTTCCTGGTGTTGGCAATCCTCGCGCCCCGGCGACGCGATCGTGCTTTCGCCCGGTTGTGCCAGTAGCGATCAATTCCAAAACTATCGGGCGCGCGGCGAATGTTTTGCCCAGTTGGTCAGAGCCCTTGACAACCGCGATCGATAACCGCTATTGACAAAAACGGAGACCGTGTTATAGATGGAGGACGTTGCAGTCGATTTTCGAATCGGTAGCGACACACGCCTCGAGGTTGACGGTTGCAACGTTTCCTTGGCGGAGATTGTTGCGGCGCTGGGAGTTGTCACCTCGAGGTTTTTTTGTTCCCATGGCAGTTGGCGTTCCGTTCAGACACGAGAGGGTCTTGCGATGAAAGTGATACATTACGAACAGATCGAAGCCACACCGGTCCAAATGGAGGGGGCCGTCGGTTGCCGGGTTCGCTGCCTGATCGATCCCGACGACGGCGCGCCGAGCTTCTCGATGCGGCAGTTCCAGATCGACCACGGCGGTTACACGCCGAAGCATACGCACGCTTTCGAGCACGAGGTGTTCGTCCTCGAAGGCACCGGCGTGGTGCTCGAAGGCGACACGGAGCATGCCTTGCGGCCCGGGACGGTCGCTTTCGTGCCGCCGAACCAGTTGCACCAGTTTCGCAACACGGGCTCGGGACCACTGAAATTCCTCTGCCTGATTCCACATCCGCTGCGAGGCATGACCGACTCCTGCACGGTGGCGTGCGGTTGCGATTGAAAAGGCGACCTCCTCCGTTTAGCTGTCGCCGGTACGGCGACTTAACGTTGAAACACACGACTGAAGCGAAGTCGCCGTACCGGCGGCAGCTAAACGGAGGAAAGCTCGAAAGGGTACCCCATGCCGTCCGATCCTGCCGCCGAAGTCGCCCGGCTTCGTGATGAAATCCGCGGGCATGACCGCAAGTACTATGTCGAGGCGGCTCCCGAGATCACCGACCTCGAGTACGACCGATTGATCGACCGGCTCAAGACGCTCGAGCGGAAGCATCCCGAACTGATCACGCCGGACAGCCCCACGCAGCGAGTGGGCGATCGGCCGGTCGAGGGGCTCGAACAGGTCGAACATCGCGTGGCGATGCTGTCGATCGATAATACGTATAGCATCGAGGAGTTGCAGCAGTACGGCCAGCGGACGGCCAAGCTGCTCGGGTCTGAACAGCTTGGGGACGAACCGATCGAGTGGGTCGTCGAACTGAAGATCGACGGCGTGGCCGTTTCGCTACTGTACGAGAACGGTCGGCTCACACGCGGCGTCACCAGGGGAAACGGCCGCGTCGGCGACGACATTACGCACAACGTCCGAACGCTCGTCGATGCCCCCTTGCGGCTCTCGGGCGAGAACGTGCCACAGGTGCTGGAAGTTCGCGGCGAAATCTATATGACCAACTCCGACCTGGTCCGGCTGAACGAGACCCAGGAGCAAAAAGGCGAGCCGCCGTATGCCAACACGCGAAACGTCACGGCCGGCAGCATCCGACTGCTCGACCCGCGGATTTGTGCCGAGCGGCGTCTGCGGCTCTTTTGCCATGGCGTGGGATACGTCGAAGGTCTCAAAGCCCGGGACCACATGGCGTTTCTCGACGAGTTGCGAGGCTACGGTCTGCCGGCCACACCGCTGGTCGAGTCGTTTCGATCGTTCGATGCGGCCGTGGAGCACTGCGAGCGGTTGATCGAACGGCTGCACGAACTCGATTTCGAGATCGACGGGCTGGTGCTGAAGGTCAACCGGTTCGACCAGCGCGAGCAACTCGGCAGCACCAGCAAGAGTCCCCGTTGGGTGATCGCCTACAAATTCGAGAAATACGAAGCGACGACGCGGCTCAACGAGATCCGTGTGCAGATCGGCAAGACGGGCGCCATCACGCCGGTCGCCGAGCTGGAACCGGTCGAACTGGCCGGAACGACGGTCAGCCGCGCCAGCCTGCACAATGCGGACGAGATCGGGCGGAAGGATGTCCGGCCGGGCGACGTGGTCGTGGTCGAAAAGGCGGGCAAGATCATTCCGCACATCGTGCGCGTCGAGAAGCACGAGCGGAAGGGCTCGCTGCGGAAATACGTCTTTCCGACGACGTGTCCCGAGTGCGAAACCCCGTTGGTCAAGGATGAAGGGGGCGTCTACATTCGTTGCCCCAACCTGGAATGCCCCGAACAGGTCAAGCAGCGAATCCGCTACTTCGCCGGCCGCAACGCCATGGATATCGAGGGGCTCGGCGACAAACTGGTCGACCAACTGGTCGGCAGCGGGCTGGTGCTCGGCTATGGCGATCTGTTTCGGCTGGAAGAGCGACAGGATCGGCTGTTGGGGCTCGAGCGGATGGGACGCAAGTCGGTCGACAATCTGTTGGACGGGATCGAGGCAGCCAAACAGCGTGGGCTGGCTCGATTGCTGAACGCGCTGTCGATCCGCCACGTGGGCACTCGGGTGGCCGTGGTGCTGGCCGAGAACTTTCCGTCGATCGATCAACTCGTCGACGCCGATGTCGAACAACTCAGCGACACGAACGAAATCGGGCCGATCATCGCCCAGAGTGTGTATGAATTCCTGCACGGCGACTTCGGCTCCGACACGATCCGCGATCTGAAGCAGTTGGGGCTCGTGATGGAGTCGGCCACCGAAGCGGAAGAAGCTTCCGAGGTCCTCGCGGGCAAGACGCTCGTGGTCACCGGCACGCTCACCAAGTACACGCGCGACGAGATCAAGCAACTGATTGAACGCCACGGCGGCCGGGCCGCGTCGAGCGTGTCGAAGAAGACCGACTATGTCGTCGCGGGCGAAAAGGCCGGCAGCAAACTGGCCAAGGCCCGGCAATTGGGCGTGCCCGTGCTCACCGAAGAGCAATTCGAGGCGTTGCTGAGGGGCTGATCGGCTCCTCTGGGTGCGATCTTGCGGCATGTGCCGAAAATGCGGGGTAGGTCAGATTTGACCGGCCTGCTGTGCAAGCTACGCTACATTGGCACGGATGGGGCCGTTTCTTACCCAAGTCGTCGAGCGCGGCCCCAAGCCCGCCGACGGCGGTCGGTGGGACCCTGCCGGACGCCGCCAGAGAGCGTTCCCGGCACATGCGTCGCCAAGCGGAACCGTCCGGACCAACTTCCCGCTGTTCACAAGGTTGCAAAGATGTCAGACGTACTTCTCGAAGAATTTCCCGATTCACCGGTCTCGACGCCGACGGACGAACCGTCTGCGCCGACTCCCCAGACCGCTCCGGCAACGGCGGACGAGACGACCCGATGGCACGGCTTCAACCTGTTTCTGGTCGGGTTTCTGGTTCTGTTTCTCGAGTTGGCCTGTATCCGCTGGTTTGCGGCCAATGTGATTTTCTTGCAGTTCTTCACGAACCTCGTACTGATCGCTTGTTTCCTGGGCATGTCGTGCGGATGCCTGGCGGCTCGGCGCAAACAGGATTGGCTGACACGATTTCCCGGCCTGGCGGTCCTGACGTTCATGTTGGCCCTGTTGATGTTCGTGGTTTACTACTACTGGGAAGGCCTGGCGATCGACGTGGGCGGCCAGGCATCGCCGCAACGGGTCTTCTTCGGTACCGAGGACCGCAACCTGGACGTTGCCCAGTTCGTCATTCCGATCGACCTGATCGCCGGCGTGTTCTTCGTGCTGATTGCCTTGCTGTTCGTCGGCCTGGGGCAGGTGCTCGGCCGTGCGTTCGACGCTTATCCCAACCGGATCGTCGGTTACACACTGAACATCGGCGGCAGCATTGCCGGGATCGTCGGTTTCACGCTGCTTTCTTTTGCCCGGGTCCCGCCGGTCGTCTGGTTCGCGATCGGCTTCGGTGGTATCGGATACCTGCTCTATCAGCACGGTCGATTGAAGCTTCTCCATGGGGTCAGTCTGGCCGTGTTGCTGCTGGCGATTGGGATCTCCGGCACGCATTTCGACAGCGACGTCGAGATGCATTGGTCGCCCTACTATGCGATTTCCCATCTGAAGAAAGATCGTGGGATCCGTGTCAACACGATCGGTCACCAGCAGATGGTACCGTTCGACGAGGACGGTCCGGTCTACTCGCTGATTCATCTTTTGCAAAAACATAGCGGCGGAAAGCCGTTCGAGAACGTGCTGATCATCGGAGCCGGCTCGGGGAACGACGTGGCCCATGCCTTGAAATTCGACGCCCGCCATATCGACGCCGTCGAGATCGATCCGGTCATCCTGGAGATCGGCAAGCGCCATCACCCGGACCGGCCCTACGACGATCCGCGAGTCACGGCGCATCTGGACGATGGTCGACATTTTCTTCGCACCACGGATCAGAAGTACGATCTGGTCGTCTACGCGTTGGTCGATTCGCTGATTCTGCACAGCACCTATGCGAACATCCGGCTGGAGAGTTTTCTCTTCACCGAACAGGCCTTCGAGGACGTGCGACGCTCGCTGAAGCCGGACGGCATGTTCGTGATGTACAACTTCTACCGCCAAGGATGGATCGTCGAGCGAGCGGCGAATCTTGCCGAGAAGGTGTTCGGAGAGCAACCGCTGGTGATGCCCATTCCGTACACCGAGACCGTTGCACCGGACGACGTCCAAGACGCCTACACCGTGCTTATCGCGGGCGACAACGGGCATATAGCGGAAACGTTCCGGACCAAGGGGTCATTCTGGCTCAACGAACAACCGCCCAAGAACCTTGCGATCAACGGTTTTACGGCCGACAGGGCGTCGCTTCCCACGGATCCCACGGAAGGCCGCGACCGATGGCACGCCGTTGCCCCGGCAAAGCTGCTCACCGCCGGCAGTGTGCCGATCCTCACGAGCGACGACTGGCCGTTCTTCTACTTGCGACGGCCGATGATTCCGACCTTGAACGTCCGCTCGATGCTCCTGCTCGGGACGCTGGGAATCGGCATGGTGCTGTTCTTTCTTCCCAAGGGCGGGCCGCGACGGATCAACAGCCGAATGTTCTTCCTCGGTGCGGCGTTCATGCTGCTGGAAACCAAGGCGGTGGTCCATCTGGCGTTGCTGTTCGGCAGTACCTGGCTGGTCAATTCGGCCGTCTTCTTCACGGTGCTGGTGATGATCCTTCTGGCCAATCTTTACGTGCTGAAGGCACCCAACTTGACGCTCAAGCGGCACTACACGGGCCTGTTCCTGCTGTTGGCGGCCAACGTGCTGATACCGCTGGAAGTCTTTCTCGGCGGTGGGATTCTCTGGCGCTACGTGGCCCCTTGTACGCTGGTCATGGCGCCGATCTTCTTCGCCGGCGTGATCTTCGCCCGATCGTTTCGCGATATGAAGCATCCCGACGAGGCCTTCGGCTCGAACATTGCCGGAGCGGTCGTCGGCGGTCTGTGCGAGGCCTTTTCGATGTTGCTGGGGTTCCGCTACCTGTTGCTCGTGGCCGTGGCGTTTTACGCGCTTTCGACGTACCTACGTAAGTCGCAACTTGAAACGTTCGCCGATGTGCCGTCCCCCGGCAGCGTCGGGGGCTGAGGGAGAACCTCAACCCTGAACCGCCCACAATGAAATCCTTCAGCCCCCGACTTTGCCGGGGGATGGCAGTGCATTGGCAGTCCGTTGGAAGAGTCGTGTGGCACGTATGGAAACTTACGTTTCGGTGTGTCATCGTCGTTTAGCGGGCGGGCGTGCCCGGC
>JAZFUB010000158.1:0-7472 GCA_036447015.1 Thermoguttaceae bacterium
TGCAAGACCGACCCCAACGGGGTCCAACAGCGGAGCCCGGGGTCGCGCCGCGCACCCCGGGTCAGAAGGTGCCGGCTACGAAACGAACGCCCAAGGTGGTACACAAGGCGGCACGTCGTTGTACAACCACGTTGTGGTTGATCCGGTTCTTGCCCGACCATTACCCAGGGTGCGCTGCGTGACCCCGGGCTTTGTTGTGAAACGCCTACGGCGTAGAATCTTCGCCGCTCTAGACCTTCCAGCCTTCGCGGAAGTCGGGGAAGATGTAGTCGTCGGCTTTTGGGTTGCCCGAGGCTTTGAAATCTTTGGCGTTCCAGTCGAATCCGCCGCCGGCGCGGAAGGCCGTGTTGGCTAGGATGACCGACTCGGCCAACGGACCGGTGTAGTCGACGAAGTCGCACGTCGAGCGCGGGCCGCCCTTGCAGGCGATGAGCCATTCCTTGTGGAAGCCGGGCGAGGCGGGGATCGTCTCTTCGGGTTTGTCCGGCGTGGAGCCGTCGAACATCGTCGTCGTGTGGTTGTTGAAGCCGGCCGCGATCACGCCCTTCGTGCCGATGAAGAGCGTGTTGCCGCCGCCTTTCGCGCCGTGCTTCTCGAAGATCTCCTTCGACGAAGAGACATGCCACCAGTGCAGCGACAAGGGTCCGTGGCCCGGCTCGGCCGGGAATTCGAGCCGCGTCTTCATGCTCTTCGGCGTTCGCTGCGGATCGATGTCGGCCGCCGTGGGAATCTCGTCGAGATCGACCCGCTTTGGGTACTTCAGGTTCAGTGCCCAGAACGGGATGTCGAGGATGTGGCAACCCCAGTTACCCGTCTCGCCCGTGCCGAAGTCCCACCAGAAACGCCATTTATAGGGGCAATAGTCCGGACTGTACGGACGGTCCTTCGCCGGGCCCAGCCACAGGTCCCAGTCGAGCGTGGCCGGCACGGGCGGGAACTCGGTCGGCACGGCCGGCATGCCGCGGCTGCCGCCGATGAAACAGTAGACTTCCTTGACCTCTCCGATCACGCCGGCGCGGACGGCCTCAATGATCCGGCGCATGCCCCCGAAGGCGTGACGCTGGTTGCCCAACTGCGTGGCGACGTCCATCTTCTTGGCGATGTTCGTCAGCTCGCGGACCTCCCAGGCCGAGTGGGCCAGCGGCTTCTCGCAATAGCAGTGCTTGCCCATCAGCATTGCCTGCCGCGACGGATGGAAGTGCGTATGGTCGGGTGTGGCGACGGTCACCGCATCGATCGACTTGTCCATCTCGTCGAGCATTTTGCGGAAGTCTTTGTAGACCTTGGCCCCCTCGAAGCGAGTGAGATTCCTGCCGGCCTTGGCCTCGTCGACGTCGCACACGGCCACGACATTCTCGCCCGAAACGCCATTGACACTGTAGCCACCCTGGCCGCCGACGCCGATACAAGCCACGTTGAGTTTCTCGTTGGGCGATTGGGCACGTACCTTCGCAGAAGTGCCGAGCCAGAAACCGGCCCCGACGGCCGCCGACGTTTTGAGCATGTCACGACGATTCGGATGACGCATAATGGAGTTCCTTTTCTTTGGAGTGAGAGTGTAGGTGTGCGTGAGGATGTGGCAAGCTGGAAGCCTACTCTGGATAATTGGCTTCCGCCCATTGTTTCAATTGGTTCGTGGTCGGCGTGGCTTCCAAGATGGCCCTCAGGTCCTTGATCGACTGAATACTCGCGTCAGGGCCAGTGGTGTAATTCAAGAAAGAAATCGTCAACTGCACACCCGGCATGAAGTTGTTGAATCTACGGTTGTCATCAAGGCAAAAGTACTCTAACAGTCGCGCCGCGACACAGGCGGCGGTGTCTCCCGTCTGCAATCGATTCGCCAAGAAGTCTGGCAGGCCGCCGCCCTGTTTACGAAACTCTTTGAGCCCGCCGATATCTGCGGCGATGATTTTGATTGCATCTGCGAACCGTTTCATTCGGGCAGGTTACTTCCATGCTTCGTTGATTGCAGCCGCGGCACCCGAAACGGATTCCTGCACGCGCTGTCGTTCTTTGCTGGAAACCAAGTCGATGTAGATATTCAACTCGCCTCCCATTTCTGCTTCACTCCAGGAATGGGAGTGCTCATGCGTGATGTCACTGAGTTGAGCACCGGTCTTGTCGCTGGTGAATTCGACCGCCTTGCGGATGGCTTCGATTGCTGCAGGCTCCAGCGGGGGACCTTCTGCCGGCTTGTCGGTCGCTCGAAACGATGTTGCCGGATAGGGACCTATCTGGGTAGACTCCTGTTGAATGGCCCCCTCACGAGTCAACTCTCCGATTATCTCCTCAAAGCGATCGATTCCGGGACCGTACGGCATTTTCACAATTGGCCATTCACTCAAGTAGCCCGTTTCATGGCGTGCATAGACCAAGTGCGCGAAGTAGAAAATCTTGAAGAGTCGCACGTTACCTGCGCATTCGTTGCCAGACGATTGCTTGGTAATCTCCAAGATAATCTGCTTCGCTCGCCTACGCTGCTGATCGTCCCGGTTCATGTGCGTGGCATCAAGCATGATACACCCTCCCATTGGTGGCCACACAGGCCTCCTGTTATGTCGCTTCCTGAAAGAGTCACGAATTCCCGTCCGCCGCTGCAATTCATCGGCTATCAGGCGACACGCCATCTCTACTTGCCAGCTTAGCGTATACCTGGCCCACTTGAAAAGCAAATCGCGGCACTCCCTATTGGATTTTTCGTAGACAGTCAAGGGCAATGAGTTAAGCGGCCCCCCATTCATACGCCTTCGGAGCCGCCTCCGCCGCAGGTCAGAATCCGGCCCGTGAAACGAGCGGGGCTGGACATCTGGATTCCAGTCGACCAACTTCACCGCGATCTCACGACGATAGCTCGACCCTCTCGGGCAGTTGCTCGAATCCGTAATACTTGTGCTCGATCCGACCACCAAAGACCTTGACGATGCGCAACCCGATCGGGTCGCTGCCCAACGGTTTGCCCGACGAGGCGGTTGTGATCAGTTCCAACTGACCGTCTTTCACGCGATGGTTTCGGTGGTGGTGGCCCGAGAAGACGGCCGTGACGTTGTGGCGATGAAACAGCTCCAACAGCTCCTTGCGGCGGGTGCCCGGAACGTTGAAATACTGGTCCGGCTCGTCGACACTTTTCAGACACATCGGGTAGTGCTTGAAGACGAACGTGTGGCGGCACTTTTTCGCGTTGGCTCGTGCGAGTGTCTCTTTCAGCCACGCCATCTGTTGCTCGGCCATCTCGGGAGCACCCTGCGGGCGGTTGAGCACGCCGGACTCCAACACGATGAACATGCACCCGCCGTCCTCCCCCGTTAGGTGTAATCCGGTGGCATATCCTCTTCTCCGAGTAGATCCTCTCCATAGCCGGGCGGAAACGGATTGCCGATGGCGGCGGCCTCGTCCGGCGAGAGTCGATCGGGAGGCATGGGCGCCGAGGGTGGAAGGTTCGGCTCGCTGGGCTCCGCCCCGTCCGACTCCGCCCCGTCCGACTCCTCAGACAACAACGTTTCGACGAACTGCTCCAGGACCGACCGACCACCGAACTGGTGGATCCAATAGCTGACGTCTTCTTCGAGCAACGGCACGACCGGCCGCGCTGTTGCCTCGGACGGGGTGTCCTCGGTGTCAGACCGACGACGACGGGCACGGACGACTTCCGCGTACCAGAGGTCGCTATCGATCGCCTTCGCCTTGCGGCGTCGGGCTGCGCGCTGGAGTCGATGGTCGCTCGAGACGACCGTCAGTCGACGCGGCGAGGAGTCCTTGCGAATCAACTCCTCGATCTGGCTGTCGGCATCTTCGTAGCCGACCGAGAACCGGACCGTGATTCCGCGGTGGTTCACCGTGCGTGGCAGCCCGGGCGGCGGGTCGTGGGCGTCGAACACGACCGTGGTGTGCCCGGCGTCCTTCGGCTCGAGCGATTCGGCCAGGAAGTTCAGCAATGCCAAGCGCGCCCGAGACAACGTGCCGGGCCCCACACCGCGGGCAACGATGCCGGTCGCGTTCAACAGGTTGTAGCCGTCGATCAGAATGGTCATGAGAACTGCGTAGGCCCTAACTCGGAATCTTCACGATCGCCTGTCGAATTTGATCTGCCCACCGACGAGCACCACCTCGGCCCGGCCGGTGAGTTCCCAGCCGGCGAACGGCGTGTTGCTGCTCTTCGACTGAAAGTCGGCCGGATCGACCGTCCAGCGGACGCTCGGGTCGATGACCGTCACGTCGGCGTCGGCACCCGGCGCCAGCGTGCCTTTGTCGATGCCGAGGATCCGGGCCGGATTGATGGTCATTTTGCTCAAGACAGTCGGCCAATCGAGATGGCCCGGCTCGATCAGTCGGGTGACGACCAATCCCAGCGCGGTCTCCAGCCCGACGATACCGAAGGGGGCCCGATCCAACTCCTGCATCTTCTTCTCTCTCGCGTGCGGGGCGTGGTCGGTGGCGATCACGTCGATCGTGCCGTCGATCAGTCCGTCGGTACATCCCTTGACGTGTCCCGCTCCACGAAGCGGCGGGTTCATTTTGAAGTTGGAATCGAACGAGCGGAGGCACTCGTCGGTCAGGGTGAAGTGGTGGGGGGTCACCTCGCAGGTCACGCGGATGCCGCGTCGCTTGGCCCGCCGAACGGCATCGACGCTGCCGCCGGTCGAGACGTGCATCAGGTGAAACCGTCCGCCGGTCGCCTCGGCCAGGGCAATGTCGCGACTGGCCATCACGTCCTCGGCCGCCGCGGGCATCCCCGTCAGGCCGAGAATCAGCGACGTCAGACCCTCGTGCATTACCCCTCGTTCGGTCAGCTCGCGGATTTCCGAGTGGTTCAGCACCGGTTTGTCGAACATCAGGCAGTACTCGAACGCGCGGCGCATCAGTTCGGGGCTGTAGATCGGCGACCCGTCGTCGGTGAAGGCCACCGCGCCGGCCTTGACCAATTGGCCGATCTCGGCCAGTTCCTTGCCCTCGCGGTTCTTGCTGACGCAAGCGACGACGAAGACGTTGCAGTTGTCGGCCCGGGCGGCCTGGCCGCGAATGAATTCGACGGTCCCCTGCGAGTCGATCGGCGGGTCGGTGTTCGGCATGCAAGCGATCGAAGTGAACCCGCCGGCCAAGGCGGACGCCGTGCCGGTGGCGACCGTCTCATCCTCTTCGCCGCCCGGCTCGCGCAGATGGACGTGCATATCGATCAGCCCGGGCGCAACGATCCGGTCGGTCGCATCGACGATCGTCTCCTGCCCGGTCGGCTCGACATCATAAGCGGCAATTCGGCCATCTTCGATCAACAGGCTGGTAACCCGATCCATCTCCTGCGAAGGATCGATCACGCGGCCATTTTGGATGAGGATTTTTGGCATGGGGCGACCTGATCTGAAATAGTCATCTGTCTCGATGTGCGGAAACGAATTCTTTAACCATGGACGGCCACCTCGAACGTGGTCAGGATTGGGCGAGGGCTCGCTTCCGACGGGAATTCCTCCAAGTAGACCTCTGTGGCCTCTTGTAGATTCTTGACCGCCTCTTCGATACTGCCCCCCTGGCTGGTCGTGCCCACTTCCGGACACTCAGCCACGTACCAGTCCTTCTCCTTGTGGATAACGGCTGTGAAGGTTCTGTTCGTGCTCACGGCATTCGCCTCTCACTCAAAGTTAACAAGTAGGTTTGCATGCAATGATTCTTAAACGTGTGCCCCTCCAACCAACCAAAGCACGGCCATCCGCACTGCCACGCCGTTGGTCACTTGTTCGAGGATCGCCGATTGGGGGCCGTCGGCCACTTCGGGGGTGATCTCCACGCCGCGGTTGATCGGGCCGGGGGCCAGGATCAGGATGTCGTCTTTTGCCTTGGCCAGCCGCTCGCGGTTCATTGCGTACAGGTGGGCGTACTCGCGAACCGACGGGAAGGGCCGCGTGTATTGCCGCTCGAACTGGATCCGCAGCAGGTTCAGCACGTCGACCCGGGGTAGAATCTCGTCGAGGTTGTACGAATACTCCACGCCGATCTCCGCCCAGCGGGGTGAAACGAGCGTCGACGGGCCGCAGACGATCACATGGGCACCGAGCGTTTTGAGCCCCCAGATGTTCGACCGGGCCGTGCGGCTATGCGCAATGTCGCCGACCAGTGCGACGGTCAGCCCTTCGAGGCTGCCGCGCCGCTCGCGGATCGTCATGATGTCCAACAGTCCTTGGGTGGGGTGCTCGTGCGGGCCGTCACCGGCGTTGATGACCGAACAATCGAGATTCTGGGCCAACAACTGGGGGGAGCCGGGCGTTCGATGCCGCACCACCACGATGTCGACACCCATCGCCTCGATGTTCTTGGCCGTATCGATGAACGTCTCGCCCTTGGACAGGCTGCTGGTCGATGCCGAAAAGTCGACCACGTCGGCCCCCAGACGCCGGGCCGCCAGCCCGAAACTGATCCGCGTTCGGGTCGAGTTCTCGAAGAACAGGTTCACGCAGGTCTTGCCCGTCAGCAACGGAACTTTCTTCTGCTCCGAGAACATGACACGTTTGAACACCTCGGCCTTGTCGAGGATCAGCGTCAACTCCTCGGCCGAAAGCTCTTCGAGCCCCAAAAGGTGATGTCGCGTCCACCCGGCCGGGACGGGCCCGATATCATCCGCTGCGGTATCCATGGCACCGTTTCGCTGGTTCAAGGTTGCACTGATTGTTTCGATCGCCCCCGAACTCTACCCCGAGTGATTTTATCAGTCGGGGCAAATGTCGCAAGCGGCCCCGACTGGTATAATGGCCGCAATGGACGACTCGGCGAGTGCAAAAATCGTGATTCTTTCGGATCGACCCGCGGCCGTGCGGCGTTGGGCCGAGATGCTTGAACCGTTTGGGCCCCAAATCGGGGAGTTCGCCGAGGAAGCCCCCGAAGCCGAAGCCACTGAGGTGATCGTCACCGATTCAGTCCGGATTCAGCGGGACAACCTGGGTGTGGTGCGCATCGGCGGCGACGGGCCGGCCGACGCCTCTTTGCCCGAGGACGTCACCGGTCGGGAATTGCGACTCGCCTGCCGGCTGGTTGCCCGAATCGTACGGCTGCGACGCGACCGGCGCGACGGAGAGCAGCTCCGTCGGCAACTGTCGCAAGAGGCCGCAACCGATCCGTTGACCGGGCTGCCCAACCGCCGGGCATGGGATCGAACGCTCGGCAGGCGGCTGGCCGACGCGGTTGGCGGATCGCAGCGGCGAGGCCGACTCTGCGTGGCACTGCTCGATCTGGACCATTTCAAGCGAATCAACGATGCCCGGGGCCATGCGGTGGGTGACGACGTGCTTCGTGCCGTGGGGCGTTCGCTATGCGACACTTTGCGCGAGGAGGATTTCACGGCCCGGCTCGGCGGCGACGAGTTCGGGCTGCTCTTGTGGGTGCCCGACGCGACGGTGGCAGCGGCCGTGGTCCAGCGCGTGCGGGGCAGCCTGCCGTCGCATCTCGCCGAAGCCGAAACCGCCGTGGTCACCGCCAGCGTGGGATACGGC
>JAZFUB010000159.1:0-5554 GCA_036447015.1 Thermoguttaceae bacterium
GGCTGACCGGCTGGATCTGTACGGACAACAGTTATGCATCGGGCAGCGGTGTGTATGACCTGACCGGTTGGGACTATGCCGACGAATTGATCGGGGCGGCCGGGTTGCGTCGCGAGATCTTTCCCGAGATCGTTCCCTCGACGCACATTCTGGGCGAGTTGACAAGCGAGGCGGCCAAGACATTGGGCCTGCCGCGCAGTGTGAAAGTGGCCGCCGGTGGTGTCGACAACTCGTGTATGGCGTTGGGTGCCCGAAACATTGCCGAGAGTCGGATCTATGCGTCGCTCGGGTCGTCGTCCTGGGTGGCCGTCTCGTCGGACAAGCCGCTGCTGGACGATCGGGCCAAGCCCTATGTCTTCACGCACGTGATGCCCGGCATGTTCACCTCGGCGATCGGCGTCTTCTCGACCGGCAGTTCATTCAAATGGGTTCGCGACAACATGTGTGCTGATCTGGTGGCCCGGGCCGAGAACAGCGGTGAGAACGTCTGGCAGACGATGATCGACCTGGCAGGGAACTCGCCGATTGGGGCGAACCGGCTGTTGTTCAATCCGAGTCTTGCGGGCGGCTCATCGCGAGAACCCAGTCCGAACATCCGTGGCGGCTTCATCGGGCTGGACCTCGGTCACACGCGGGCCGACCTGATCCGGGCGGCCATGGAAGGGATCGCGTTGAACCTGCGGCTTGCGATCGACGAGCTTCGCGGTCTGTGCCACGTGTGCGACGAGATGGTCGCCGTGGGTGGCGGGTCGCAGAGCCCCGTGTGGCAACAGATCTATGCCGATGCGATGCGTATCACGGTGGTCAAAACGAACGTCGGCCAAGAAGCCGGTTCACTGGGGGCCGCGGCCGTCGCGGCCGTCGGTGCGGGACTCTGGAACGATTTCCGGAAAATCGACCAGGTCCACGAGGTGCAGAACGTCGCCACGCCGATCCCCGAGAACGCAGCCGCCTACGAGAAGTTGTTACAGGTGTTCGACAAAGCGGCCCATTGTCAGGCAAAACTGGGCGATATGATGGTAGATTTAGAGATATAATGTCGCAACTCTCGGTCGAAAACGTCACGAAAGAATATCCCACCCGCGCCGAGCCGCTCGTGGTGCTCGACGACGTCTCGCTGCAACTGGCCCCGGCCGAGAACCTTGCGATCGTGGGACCCAGTGGATCGGGTAAGAGTACGCTGCTGAGCATTATCGGCACACTCGAACGGCCCACTGCGGGCAGGGTGTTGTTGGACGGCCAAGATCTGGCCGAACTGGGCGAACGGGATTTGGCCGCCTTGCGCAATCGCCGGATCGGGTTCGTCTTCCAGGAGCATCATCTGCTGCCGCAATGTTCCGTGCTGGAAAATGTGCTGATACCGACAGTCGCCGACGGTCCGACCACGGCCGAAAGTCTCGATCGGGCCAAGATGTTGCTGGATCGCGTCGGGTTGAGCGACCGGAGCGACCACCGCCCGGGCGAACTGTCCGGCGGAGAGCGACAGCGAACGGCGTTGGCCCGGGCACTGATCAACCGGCCCGCGCTGCTACTGGCCGACGAACCGACGGGGAACCTCGACCGCACCACAGCGGCGGATGTCGGCCAATTGTTGTTGCAGTTGCAACAGCAAGAGCAGATGATGCTCATCATCGTCACGCACAGCGAACGGTTGGCCGCCATGATGGGCCGACAGCTGGAGTTGGACGACGGGAAGTTGAAGGCAACGACCGTTTAGCAGTCGCCGGCACGGCGACTTAATCTGTTTAGCAGTCGCCGGCACGGCGACTTAGAACTCGTACAGGAATTACTTCCCTATTTGGCTATGAGCAGTGAGCTATGAGCTATGAGCAGTGGGAAAGCCCATGACTCAAAGTTCAAAGCTCACTGCTCAAAGCCAACACCCAAGCACTGAATCGGGAAGTTATTCCTGTACGAGTTCTTAGGTGAAAGCGTCAAGTCGTCGTGCCGACGACAGCTAAACGTGTGACGGAGTCGCCGTGCCGGCGACAGCTAAACGTTTGAAATTCACAACGAAACAAACCATCGCCCATGTCCCGTTTACGCCTCATCATCGTCTCGCTGCTGTACCACTGGCGGATGAACCTTGCCGTGGCTCTTGGCGTTGCAGCGGGGGCGGCCGTGTTGACCGGGGCCCTGTTGGTGGGCGACTCGATGCATGGTAGCCTGCGTCGGCTCACATTGGATCGGCTCGGGCGGATCGACGAAGTGCTGTTGGCCCAGCGGTTCTTTCGGGCCGAGTTGGCCGAGGAACTGGCGGCCGGCCCGGAGTTCGAAGAACACTTCGCCGAGGCTGTGCCCGCGATCCTGCTTCGAGCGAGTCTTCAGAACGCGAACCCCGAGACACCCCGTCGGGCCAATCGGGTCAATTTGCTGGGCTGCGACGAACGTTTCTGGAAGTTAGGCGCGGGTGGCCCCCTATTGCTGCCCGAACAGGTACCCGGCCGACGCGACATCGTGCTGAACCGTCCCGTGGCCAAACTGTTGGGTGTCGAGGTGGGCGATGTGGTCCTGTTGCGGTTACCCAGGCCCGGCTTGATCCCGGCCGATAGCCCGTTGGGTCGAAAGAACGAAACGGTCGGCAGCCACCGGCTCACCGTCGGTGCGATCGTCGAGGCCGATGGATTGGGACGTTTCAGCTTGCGACCCTCGCAACAGTTGCCGCGGAATGCGTACTTGTCGTTATCCAGCCTGATGCAACGGCTCGACCTTTCCGATCGGGTCAACGCGATCTTCGTGGCCGGAAAGCCGGGCAGCGAGACGTCACGTGACGAGAAGACCTCTATCGCCGGGCGGCTCTTGCGGCCCAGTTTGGAGGATTACGGAATTCGGGTCGAGCAGACGGACCGTGGCTACACGAACATCACGACCGATCGGATGGTGATCGAGCCGCCGGTCGTCCGCCGCGTCAACGAAGCACTGGAAGGCCTCGAAGACGGACCGAACCTTGAAATCCAGCCGGTCCTGACCTACCTGGCCAACACGATCGCTTGCGAGGATCGGACGTTGCCCTACTCGACGATCACGGCCGTCGACTTCACTGCCGAGCCGCCCTTGGGACCGTTTCGCTCGGCCGAAGGTAGATCGATCGGACCGATCGGCGACGACCAGATCGTCTTGAACCGCTGGGCTGCCGACGACCTTCAGGCCCGGCCGGGCGACACGATTCGTGTGAGCTACTTCGAGCCGGAGAGCACCCATGGCGAGACCCGCGAGCGGACCGAATCGTTTCGCCTTGCCGCGGTCGTCGAGTTGGCCAACGCGGCCGCCGATCCGGACTTCACGCCCAAGGTGCCCGGCATCACCGATCAACTCAGCATGGGCGAATGGGACCCGCCGTTCCCCTACGATCCAAAGCGAATTCGCGAAAAGGACGAAACCTATTGGGACGACCATCGCACGACGCCCAAGGCGTTCGTTTCGTTGGCCACGGGCCGTCGCCTCTGGGCAAGCCGGTTTGGGCAGACGACCTCGTTGCGTGTGCAGCCGACGGAGACCGCGCCCTTCGAACGCTTGCAGGGACAGTTGCAAGAGCAACTCGCGCTGGACGCGGCCATGCTGGGATTCGTCTTCCAGCCGGTCAAACAGCAGGGCCTCGAAGCGTCGGCCGGCACGACGCCGTTCAACGTGTTGTTCCTCTCTTTCAGCTTCTTCATCATCGCCGCGGCCGTCATGCTGGTCACGCTGTTGTTTCGCCTGGGGATCGACCGGCGTGCGGGCGAGTTGGGGATCCTCACGGCCGTCGGTTTCAGTCGGCCGCGGATTGCACGGCTGTTGGTCGGCGAAGGGCTGGTCGTTGCCTCGATGGGGAGTCTCGTGGGTGTGCCGGCGGGAATCGGCTATGCGGCCCTGATGCTTTGGGGTCTGCGCACGCGGTGGTCGGCGGCCGTCGGGCCACCGTTCCTGCAACTCTACGTGACGCCGACGAGCCTCGCCATTGGATTGCTCAGCAGTCTGGTCATTGCGATGGGGGCCATTCTCTGGTCCGTTCGACGAACGCGGCACGTCACACCCCGTCAATTGCTCGCGGGCGACTGTAGCCGGAGTCGAAAGACTTCGGGGAGCCCTGCCAAGACGCCCGAAGTCTTGCGACTCCGGCTACTGCCGCTCGGGCTGCTGATCCTTGCGTTGGGGCTGGGCCTCTTCGGCACCCGGCTCGACGAAATGGCCCAGGCCGGGGCGTTCTTCGGCGCCGGGGCCATCGTGTTGATCGCCGCGATGCTCTGGGGTCGGGCTCGGTTGAGCCGGGGTGCGATTCGATCGGCCGTCGTCGTCGGGCGAGGGAACCTGGTGAGAATGGCACTGCGCAACGCCGCACGCAACCCGGGCCGGAGCACGCTGACCATCGGGCTGGTCGCCTCGACCGTCTTCTTGATCGTCGCGATCAGTGCGTTTCATCTCGACCCGGCCGGCCAACATCCCCGGCTCGACAGCGGCAACGGCGGGTTCCGTCTGGTGGCCGAGACCGACCAGCCCGTCTATCACGACCTCGACACGACCGAAGGCCGTCGCCAGTTGGGCTTCTCGGCCGAGGATTCCACGCGACTGGCCGGCGCGACGCTGATCGGGCTGCGGGTCAAGCCGGGCGACGACGCGAGTTGCCTGAACCTCTATCGGCCGCGGCAGCCTCGCGTGCTGGGCATTCCTTCACGCCTGATCGAGCGCGGCGGTTTCGCTTGGGCCGGCTCCAGCGCCACGACCGACGCACAGATCGACAATCCGTGGCTGCTGCTGGAGCAGGAGTCGGATACCGACGCGGACGGCCGACCGTTGGTGCCGGTCGTCCTCGACATGAACACGGCCATGTATTCGCTGCAGGTGGGGATCGGCGATGTGTTTGAAATGACCAATGATCGGGGTGAAACGATCGGTCTGAGCGTCGTCGGGCTTCTCTTCAACAGCATCTTCCAGGGCGACCTGCTCGTCGGCGAACGGGCCTTTCTCGAACACTTCGCCGACGTGAGCGGTTACCGGTTCTTCCTGGCCGAGACGGACGAAGAAGACGTTGCCACGATCGGCCCGATTCTGGAAGAAACCCTGGGCGACTACGGGCTGGCGACCGAGACGACCGGCCAGCGGTTGGCCGAGTTCCTTGCCGTGCAGAACACGTATCTCTTGACCTTCCAGAGTCTCGGCGGGCTGGGGCTGTTGCTGGGAACCTTTGGGCTGGGGGCCGTCCAATTGCGCAACGTGCTGGAACGTCGCGGGGAATTGGCCCTGTTGCGGGCGGCCGGGTTCCGCCGCTCAACGCTGGCCGTGCTGGTGATGCTGGAAAATGGGCTGTTGCTCTCGCTCGGGCTGGGCTGTGGGATGCTGGCCGCTCTGGTGGCCGTGCTGCCGCATCTGATCGGCCGCACCGCCGTCATTCCATGGCCGTCGCTGGCCGGCACCCTGCTGCTGGTTTTGACGATCGGTCTGATCGCCGGCCTCGGGGCCGTTCGTGCGGTGCTCAGGGCACCGTTGCTCGGCGCGTTGCGCGAGGAACGCTAACACGCTAAACTTCCCCCACCCCTCGGGCCGAAGAATAAGACGTGTGGGTTGATTCTGCCGAACA
>JAZFUB010000160.1:0-17415 GCA_036447015.1 Thermoguttaceae bacterium
CCCCATCCTCAACATGACCCGACCGAACTGACTGATTTGCGTCCCTTTGCCTTTGGCGGCCTTCTTCTCCTGTGCCATCATGGGAGCGGCAATCGCCAGCGCGACGGCCAGGGCCAGAGCGATTCGTACGGTCTTCATCGATAGGTCTCCTTCAAATTGGTTTGGACCGTCCCTCGCCGGCTGCTCGTTCCCATGGAACGATTCCCACAGCGTTCGAGGCGACGGAAGTCTCCATTATGCAATAGTCGAGGCTTGCCGTGTATACCTGCCCCCAGAAAGCGTGGGGTCGCGTTCGTTTTCGCGTAGCTGGACTCGCAAGAGTTCAGGCGAATACGGGGCAACGCCTGAACTCTTGCGAGTCCAGCTACGCGAGGTACTAAACCGTCCCGCGTGAAAGCCGCAGTGCCACGTCGGCCACTCGGTGCCCGAGGTTCTTCACCGTCTTCATGCCGTATTCGTCGTTGCTCACGCCGCCTGGCGCGCCGCTCCAGACGGTACCGCCCCAGTGTCCGGTCGGTGGTCCGTCGCCGACGATGATCATCGACAGGCCCAGCAGGCAGTTGTGGACCGATCGAATGGTCAACTCCTGACCGCCGTTGCGTCCCCCGGCCACGGCGACCACGCCGGCCACCTTGTCGGCAAACTTGAACCCCTGGCGGAAGATGGAACACCGATCGAGAAACTCTTTGCAGAGCGACGACATATTGCCCATGTAGACGGGCGTACCGATGATGATGCCGGCGACCTTCGGATCGGACAGTTTTGGGATCAGGTCGGGGAAATCGTCCTTCTGTCCGTCATCCAACGGGATGCCCGCCGCTGCGGATCCGTTGATCTTCAGGCCGGCCAGTTCGATCAGTTCGACTTCGATATTGTCGGCCACGGCTTCGGCCGCTTCGAGGCAGACTTGCAGCGAGGTGAACGTCGACTTGCCTTTGCGTGGGCTGCAGCAGATGCCGAGGACCTTGATCGATGTTTGGTTCTCGCCTTCGGCCGCATGGGCTGCCCGTGCGAGGCCTGCTCCGGTAGTTGCGGCGGCAAGGGTCCCGGCGGTTCCCAAGAAGCGGCGGCGCGATAGTTCCGATGCCATGATGGTTTTCCTTCCCAGTGTGATAGCCCAGCGGTGCTCGGCCGATTCCCGATTCAGCGTTTCGGAACCGGGTGCCTTGGACGTATCGTAGCAGCCGGGACGGTTCCGAGCAACCACCGCGCTACGTCGGGTCCGCCAAGATTTCATGGCATCGCGTTGTAGGGTTGGCGTCGAACAAGCCCCGAAGGGGCGATAGTTAATAGCCCAGGGCGTAAGCCCTGGGAATCAGGGTCTCAATCGCGCAAGAGCCCCGAAGGGGCGGCAGAGGGGGGTAAGGCCAACGGTTCTGTCGCCCCTTCGGGGCTCGTGAGGGTGCGTCGGCGAGCATTCCCTATTGACTGTCGCCCCTTCGGGGCTGAAATCAGTTACGGCAGTTCCGCGTGTTCGGTGCTCACCATGGCTCCGCGGCTGTCGGTCACACTGAGATAGTAGACCAGCGGCCGTTGCTTAGGCAGTTCGGCGGAAACACGGCCCTCGGTCGCCTTGGCTTCGACCGTTTGCCACTTGCGAGTCTTCCAGTTGCCGGCGTCGGTCGTGTAGTGCAGGTGTCCCTGCTCGACGGGCACTTTGCCGTGGAACGAGGCCGTCGCATGGCCGTTGCCGGTCTCCATCGGCCCGAGTTTCGGCAGCGGATCGCCGCCTCGCAGCACGCTGTCGACGTAGAGGCCGATCTCCTTCGGCGCCCAACCTTGCGGATGCCCGTGCGGCATACGGACCTCGACGTGCAGATCGATCGGGCCGGGCACCGCTCGGTAGCTCTTCCGGTAGCTGTCCAACGGATAGGCGAAGTCGTTCGTGCCGTTGAGGAACAGGATCGGGCAACGCACGCCGGGCAGATAGCGCAACGGATCGAAATTCGCCACCCAGCGATCGGCTCGCTCGGGCCCGAGTTTGGCGAACTCGCCGAGCCAACAACTGTTTTCGTGCAGGAACCCACACCCGTAAACGGGCGCGGCGACCTTGAACCGATCGTCCAGCCCGGCGACGATGCACGTGAGGTAGCCTCCCCAACTGATCCCGGTCAGCCCCGTTCGTGCCGCATCGACCTCTTCGCGCGAGGCCAACAGCGAATGGCCACGGATCACGGCAGCCACGGCATGGTAGGTCCAAAGCTGCTTGGCCTGCTGGTCATCGTCGAACGGGCGGAACTTTTCGGGATGGCCTTGGGAGGGCATGCCGTCGGCCAGCCGTTTCTTGTCCGGCCCACAACCGCCGAGGTCCATGGCCAATGCCGCATAGCCGCGCTCGGCCCAGAGCGTTGCCCATTGCGGAAAGGCCGTCCCACCGCCGCCGTGGACCAGCACCATGCCGGGCACCGGTCCGTCGCTTGCTGCCGGCCGGGCATAGTAGGCGAACACCCGAGTCGGCTTGCCGTCGACCGGCTCGCTCTTGTAGTAGACCTCTTGAACCGCTGCCGTCTTCTCACCCCATGTGGCCGACGGAACCTTTTTCAATTCATCGAGATTCCACGGCCCGGCGAAACGTTCCGCCGTCGGGGTGCTTCCGTGTGCGGCAACGACCAGGGCAACCGCGACAAGCCAACAATAGATACAAGCGAATTTCAGGCAGCGATTCATGACGATCCTTTCCCGGGAACAGACGCGGCCGATGTAAACGAACCTGAGAATAGGATAACCGATGCGCGAGTCGGTAGCAAATGGTGTGCTTCGTCCTTAAGCCACCAACTTTGCTGGTGAGAACGTGTTCTACGCCGTAGGCGTTTAACATCGAAGCCCAGGGTCGCGTAGCGCACCCGGGGTAATGGTCGAGCCAAGCCATAGCAACCTCAACGAGGTTGTACAACTATCGTGGCGCCATGTGGAACACCTTCGGCGTTCGTGTTGTCGCACGAGCCCTCTACCCAGGGTGCGCTACGCGACCCTGGGCTTCGTTGTTGGACCCCGTTGGGGTCGATTTGTCGCAGATCCAGTGCCACCGCTCACTCGAGCTCTTTGCGGATCATCACGACGTCTTCTTCCTGCTTGTCGTCCAGTTCGAAGCCGCGCTTGCGGAACGTGGCCAGCATGCGGCTGTTGTCCTTCGAGGTTTCGGCGACGATGCGCTTCACGCCCCATCGCTTGGCCACTTCGAGACAGTAATCCGTCAGCATGCCGCCCAATCCGCGGCCGTGCCAGCGATCGACGACGATCAAGGCATATTCGGCATCGACGTGATCCGCATCGGCAACCAGTCTTCCGACGCCGATCAGTTTACGCTCGCCCTCTTCCTCGACCTCGGCCACGATCCCCAACTCGCGATCGTAATCGAGGAAACAATACCGGGTGGCCATTTCGTGCGTCGTTTCCTTGAAGAGGTAGCTGAATCGGTAGCGGATCGTCTCGGTCGAGCAACTGCCCAGCAAGTCGTGCCACATCGGCTCGTCTTCCGGCTTGATGGGCCGCAGGATCACGGGCGTACCGTCTTTGAGCTTCCGCTGGGTGACGAATTCCTCGGGATACGGACGGATCGCCAAATGGGAGAACGGCCGGACCGAGCGGACCACCATGTCGCGGTCGACGATCACTCGGGCATCCAGCCCGATGACCTCCTCGGGCGTGACCAGCAGGGGGTTGATGTCGAGTTCCTTGATCTCCGGATAATCGGCCACGAGATACGAGAACCGCATGATGATTTCGACCAGTCGATCGATATTCACACCGGGCTTGCCTCGATATCCCTGCAACAGCGGCCACGACTTGAGCGACTGGAGCATCTTTCGCGCAAGCGATTCGTTGAGCGGCGGCATGGCCAGGGCCCGGTCGCGGAACAACTCGGCGGCCGTTCCGCCCATGCCCACCATAATGACCGAACCGAAGATCGGGTCCTTCTTCGTTCCCATGATCAGTTCGAAACTGTTGGGGAAACTGACCATCTTCTGCACGGTGACGCCCAGAATGTCGGCGTCGGGACACATCTGCCGCGCCTTGGCCGTCATCTTCTCGAACGCTTTTCGGACCGCCTCGTCGCAGGCCAGGTCCAACACGACGCCACCCACGTCGGTCTTGTGCGTGATTTGGGGCGAGTGGATTTTCATGACGACCGGATAGCCGAAATCTTGGGCAATCACTACGGCCTCGTCCGCCGTACTGGCCGCTCGCGGGCGGGTGACCGGAATCTCGTAGGCCTCGAGGAAAGCTTTCGATAGGTTCTCCGAGAGGATTTCGCCGCCCTCGGTCAAGATCGTGTCGAAAATGCCCCGCAGCTTCTTGCGATCCAGGCTGAAGTCCACCGGGATGTCGCGCGGTGTCTCGTGGAGGGTTTCGAGGTTTCGGGCGTAGGAGACGAGGTGCATGAACGCGCGGACGGCCTTCTCGGGCGTCGTGTAGGTTGGAATGCTGGCCTGGTTCAACAATTGAACCCCCTCGCCGACCGCGCGGCCGCCCATCCAGGCCGCCAGAACTGGCTTGTGTGCGTTGGCTGCCACCTGGCCGACTCGATGGGCCGTCGCCGTCGGATCGGTCATCGCCTGCGGTGTGAGAATCACCAAGACGGCGTCCACGCCCTTGTCCTTGAGCACAATCTCCAGGGCCTTCGCAAAACGCTCGGGCGGCGCATCGCCGAGCAGATCGACCGGGTTGCCGTGCGACCAGCAAGTCGGCAGCACTTCGTTGAGTTTCTCGATCGTTGTGTCCGAGAGGTTCGCCAGCGTGCCGTTGCGGGCAATCAGGGCATCGGTCGTCATCACGCCGGGTCCACCGGCATTGGTGATCAGCGCCAGTCGGTCGCCCTTGGGCGGCTCCTGCTTGGCCAACAGCTCGGCGCAGTCGAACATGTCGTCGACTTCGAAGATCCGCACGATGCCGGCCCGTTGGAACGCTGCTTCGTACACGGCATCGACACCGGCCATGGCGCCGGTGTGCGAGGCGGCAGCCGCGGCCGATTCGGCGAATCGTCCCGCCTTGTAGGCAACGATCGGCTTGGTTCGCGCGAAGGCCCGTGCGGCCGACATGAATTCCCGGGCCTTGCTGATCGATTCGATGTAGAGAATGATCGACCGTGTCTCGGTAGCCGAGCCGAAATAGTCGATCAGGTCGGCCATGCTCACGTCGAGCATGTTGCCCACCGAGACGAAGTACGAGAAGCCGATCCCCTCGTCGAGAGCCCAGTCCAAGACGGACGTGCAGAGCGCGCCCGATTGCGAGATGAAAGCGATATGTCCCTTCTGAGGACTGGCCGCGGCAAAACTGGCGTTCAGGTGGGTCCTCGGCACGATGATACCCAGGCAATTGGGCCCGAGGATCCTCATACCGTCGAATTTCTTCTGCTCCTCGATGATCTGTTGTTCCAGTTCGCGGCCTTCCTCGCCAATCTCGCGGAAACCGGCCGAGATGATGACGATGCCGCGCGTGCCCGCTTCGCCACACATTCGGACGATGCCCGGAACGGTGCCGGCCGGCGTGCAGATCACGGCCAGATCGGCGGGCTCGGGCAGGCTGGGGATGTCCTTGTAGGCGTGAATCCCCTGAACCGATTCCCGCTTCGGATTGACCGGGTACACGACTCCCCGGAAGCCCGAACCGATCAAGTTCTTCAGTACGGTATAACCCACACTGGTACTAGTGTCGCTCGCTCCGATCACGGCGACACGGTGGGGTGCAAAAATCTTATCCAAGTTCCGGATGCTCACGTTTCGCTCCTCAGCGGCATGCGTGGGATTCGTTGGCAGTCATCGCGAGGCCAAGAACGACGGGAATCCATGTCCGTGACCAACCCAATCTTACAATATAGTAAGTCGACACAGCCCTGGAAAGCGTTGAGGATTATGTTGGCGTAGCGCATTGCGACATTTGGATCATTTGCATTGTTCACGATGATTACATTCTTGGTATTGATTCCGTGACGGTGTCGCTTTTCGAAGGTCGCTTGGGGGGCGGGCTGTACCGGACGCCGAACTTCGATACAATCGTCGTAACACTTCAGCCATGTGGTAGCCGAACCTGCCGGATTTCGGGATTGCAGCAACAGAAGAATGGCCAAATCGCACGATGACGACCTGCCTCTGGTGCGGAAGGCTCGAACGGGCGATTTCGATGCGTTCGAGGCCCTGGTCGAGAAATACCAGCGCCGGATCTTCGGGCTGGCGTTTCGTATCGTCAGGCAATCCCATGACGCGGAGGAAGTCGTCCAGCAGACGTTCGTCAGCGTCATCGAACACCTCGACGGCTTTCGCGAAGAGGCCCGATTCTCGACGTGGCTGATGCGGATCGCCACGAACCATGCCTTGGTCCTGTTGCGAAAACGCAAGCACCATCGAGCCATACCGCTGGTCGACGATCGCACCGAGGAGTCCTACGACAGCGTGCCGCGGCCCGAGTTCATTGCCCAGTGGCAAGAGACGCCCGAAACGATCGCTGCAAACCGGGAGACACGCCAACTGCTCGACGAAGCGCTCGAGAAGCTCGACGAGAAGTACCGGTTGGTCTTCGTGTTGCGAGACGTCGAGGGGCTTTCGACTGCGGAAACGGCCGAAGCACTGGGCATCAGCGTCTCGAACACCAAGGTACGCCTGCTGCGCGCACGGCTGATGCTCCGCGAACATCTCACCCGAGTGTTCGGCGACGAGACGACACGCGTCTTTCCCGGCCACGAACATTAAACGACAACAAGCACCGCAAAGGAGCCAGCCATGCGCATGATTCCCGCCGTCTTTCTCTTGTTCGTTCCCGTCGTCGCCCTGGCAGCCGATCTGAAGTTGGATGAGACCCCTGCGGCGGATTCCGAGTGGGGTTATCGACCGGCACCGAATACCGTTTGCGAGGTCACCCCGCCGAGTTTCTCCTGGCGGCCGCAGAGATCGATCGTCTCCTGGCAGATCGAGTGCCGACGCGACGGCGACGCGGGGCCCATGGCATACAATGCCGAGGGGATTGGCTCCAGCGTCCATTGTCCCCCGAAGACATTCGCACCGGGCCGTTACGCATGGCGTTATCGGGGCGTGGATGCCGACCGACGGAGGACCAACTGGAGCGAGTCTCGCACGTTCGTAATTTCCGAAGACGCCGCACGAATGCCCATGCCGCCGCGCGAAGAACTGCTCGCGAGGATTCCCAAAACGCATCCACGGTTGTTCATTCGACCGGAGGACTTGCCCCGTTTGCGAAAACTGGCCGCCGGTCGGATGAACGATCAATTCGCAGCGTTGACGGCCCGATGCGAACGGTTGCTGAAGGACCCGCCGCCGACGGCCGAGCCACCGAAATATCCGGCCGACGTTGCCCGGCTGAGCGAAGAGTGGCGGAAGATCTGGTGGGGAAACCGGACGTACACGATCGCGGCCCTCGACGGTGCGGCCACGCTTGCCTTCACGCGGCTCTTGGGCGGCAAGGAGGAGTACGGACAACTGGCCAAGCGGATCCTGTTGGACTGTGCCCGATGGGACCCCAAGGGAGCGACCGGCTATCGTTACAACGACGAGGCCGGCATGCCGTATGCCTATTACTTCGCCCGAACGTACACGTTCCTGGGCGATCTGCTCACCGAAGAAGAGCGGGAGACCTGTCGCCGGATGATGCAGATCCGCGGCGAGGAGATGTACGCACATCTGTACCCTCGGCACCTTTGGCAGCCCTATTCGAGCCATAGCAACCGTGCATGGCATTTCCTCGGCGAGGTGGGCATCGCGTTTCACGGCGAAATCGAAGGGGCCGACGATTGGGTCGACTTTGCCATCAGCGTCTTCTACAACACGTATCCCGTCTGGTCCGACGACGACGGCGGCTGGCACGAGGGAATGTCGTACTGGAGCAGCTACGTCGGCCGGTTCACATGGTGGGCCGACGTGATGCGGTCGGCCATGCGAATCGATGCGTTCGAAAAACCCTATTTCGCCCGGGTCGGTTACTACCCGATCTATCAGATGCCGCCGGGCAAGGTCGGGGCCGGGTTCGGCGACCTGACCGCCCGGCGCCGAGCGTCGAGCAACGTGTCGCTGACGAGCCAACTGGCCGCCCAGGCCGGCAACGGACACTGGCAGTGGTACGTCGAGCAGTTGGGCGGTGCGAGCGACGCGTCCGGCTACATCGGGTTCGTGCGAGGCACATTGCCGAAGGTCAAGCCCCAATCGCCCGACGATCTGCCCACGTCGCGGCTGTTCCGCGGCACCGGGCAGGCCTGCCTGAACACGACCCTGTTGGACGCCGCCGACGACGTCCAGGTACTCTTCAAATCGAGCCCGTTCGGCACGCAGTCGCACGGCTACGAGTCGAACAACGCGTTTTTGCTCTGGGCCTATGGCCAACGCCTGTTAATCCGCAGCGGCTATCGCGACATCTACGGAAGCGACCATCATCGCAACTGGATGTGGAGCACCCGATCGGTCAACAACATCACGGTCGACGGCCAAGGCCAAACGGGCCACTCCGCCTCCGCCCAAGGCCGCATCACCCATTTCTCGACCAGCCCGACGGTCGACATCGTGATCGGCGAGGCCGCCGACGCCTATCGCACAGCCGACGGCGAGCGGCCGCTGAACCGTTTCTCCCGGGCCATCGTGTTCATCAAGCCCGAGTTGATCATCGTCTACGACCGTCTCGACGCCCACAACGAATCGTCGTTCGAGTATTGGCTACACGCAACCGATCCATTCAAGATCAACGACCAAAACAACATTCACCTACAAGTCGACGACGTAGCATGCGAGATCAGTTTCCTCGCGCCCGAGGGCCTTTCATTCACCCAAACCGACCAATACGACCCGAACCCACGCCCCCGGATCACACTACGAGAATGGCACCTAACCGCCAAGACGCCAACCAAGGCAAGACAAATCGAGTTCATCACCCTCTACCGCCCACACCGGATCGCCAAAGACGCCCCTAGCGGTGCCACCCTGAAACAAACCGCCGACGGCTACACGCTAAACGCCGACCTCGAAGACGGCGGGACGGTCGAGGTCCATCTGCCAAAACAGACCGACACAATCGAGGTCCACCGTCGCCGGGCCGACGGGACGGTCGTTCAGTAGGCCGGTAACGGTGTGTGGCACGTCCGGAGACGCTTCGACCGGATCGTGGTTAAACGCCGTGCCCGACGCGCGAGTCGATGGCTTCGAGTATGGAATATCGAACGTCGTTCGACGCGTTATTCAGACGGAGATGCTCTCGAAACCAAGCGTCTCCCTTGGTCTTGGCCAGCACGGCAAACAGTTCGTCGGCAAACGACTCACTAAGGGATCGGATGCCGGACAAGTCGATGGTGATGATGGTTTGACCGCTATCAATCGACTTCAGTACCCGAACGCGAATGCTTGCCGCACGCGCACGACTCGAAAGGTCCGTGCCCAGTTCATGCGATAGGTAGATCGTGTCAGGCTCGCTCATATTCCAAATCTCCGACCAAGGTCACGATATTTGTCAACATCCGCCGATGGCGTGGCATCAATGACTTTTCGCGTCACCGGAACGGAAAACTCGATGGCCACGCCTTGCCAGGAAGTCTCCGATCGTCGAATCGTTCCTTTCGATGTCGGTTGCCAAACGTATTGGCCGTCGCCGGACCAAATCCAGAGTTCTCCACCCGTTTCGCAGATCAATTTGTCCAAATGCGAGAGGCCCTTGCCGAGGTGGTTGTTTTCTTCGCTTCGCGTCTCGACCGAATCAGGGTAAGGGTTGTACAGGGCATCTTCGGGCAATCGCTGGGCCCAAGATGAGTGTCTTGGAGCGGATGTATTGCCTTCCTTCAAACACCACCGAATTGCATCGGCATCATCCATTATAGTCGCATCCGCATTCCGCACATTACGCAACATCCCACATCCGTTATCGGCAATCGCAAACTCCACAGTCGGCCCGGTTGTGTAATCATAGACTTGAGCACACGAGAATCCGACCCCCCCAGCGTGTGAGGCGACGTTATCGTGCAATTCGCCGACTACATGAGCCAGTCGTCCGGCGACATCCCGTCCATGGTCTCCAAGTCTGCCAAATATCAGATCGCTAATGACCTTGTTGCAGTTATCGACATCATTCGACGTCTGAAGTCGGGTCAGTTTCGTGTATGTTTGTCCCTGCAGTCCGGTATGTTCTGGTGGGTCATATCTCCCCTGGATGATGTTTGATAGACCGTTGTTGTCGGCATACGACTTGGCTCCCGGCGTAAACACGACCGGCCCGGGCAGTCTGCCTTGACTTGCAAGTGCCCCGCAGACAGCAGATACTATTGGGCTGACGAAATCGATTTTCGCCGCCCCCTGCTCAAACGATTGCATTATGGACAGGACAGTCCGGTAATTCATCTTGAACTCTCTCGCCTGTTGCTGTAGGAAAACGATTATACGACAATAGCTGAAGAAAGCCAAGCGACGAATCGAGAAGCCAGTTACGGGCAATCGCGTTGGAAGAACAGCCGAACCCCGTCACATGAGCAAGGCTTCTGAATGGAGGAGGCTCGTTTGCTCTGTTCTAAATCACCACTTCCAAAGGAGTAACCCATGACCGATCTGAATCGTCGTACTTTTCTTCATCGTTCGAAAACCACGGGCCTGGGGATGGCTGCCGGGATGACGATCCTTGCTAATTCGCAGTCGGTCCGTGGTGTGCCGGCCAATGATAAACTGAAGTTGGGGCTGATCGGTGCCGGTGGCCGGGGGCCGCATCTGGCCCAGGGGTTTTTGGATCGGGGTGACTGCGAGTTCAGCCATATCGCGGATCCGAACTCGACCGTGCATGGGCCTCGGGCCAAGGTGATCGCCGAGCGGCAGGGTGGCCGGGCGCCGAAGTGTGTGGAAGATTTGCGGGAAGTGTATGACGAGAAATCGATCGACGCGGTGATAGTGGCCACGCCCGATCATTGGCATGCGTTGGCGACCGTTTGGGCCTGCCAGGCGGGCAAGGATGTGTATGTCGAGAAACCGCCTACGCAGAGTTGTTGGGAAGGCCAACAGATGATCGCGGCGGCACGGAAGTACAAGCGGATCGTTCAGGCCGGCTTCCAGAACCGCAGTGCGCCGTACAACATGGCGGCCAAACGGTTCATCGATGAGGGGAAATTGGGGACGATCCATTTTTGCCGCATCTACAATCAGAAGCCGCCTTGGGGGAATTGTCCCGAGGTGCCCGACAGCGATCCGCCGGCCGGGCTGAATTGGGATATTTGGAACGGGCCGGCGCCCGAGCATCCGTACAATGCGTCCTTGCACCGATGCTGGCATCACCAGTGGCGTTACTCGGGCGGGGATATCGCCAACGATGCGAGCCACCAGATCGACCTGGCCCGATGGCTGCTGGGCGTCGAGTATCCCAAAACGGTCTACTCGACCGGCGGCCGGTTCGCGCACCCGGCGGCGGCCCAGTCGCCCGACACGCAGGTGGCCCTGTACGACTTCGACAAGCTGCTGGTCAGTTTCGAGTTGACGCTGTTCGGCGGCTATATCCTGAAGACCGACGGCGGAGTGCGCGACGCCGACATGTTTCCCTATTGGATGCAGAACTCGACGCGAATCGAGATCTACGGCACCGAAGGCATGATGGTCGTGGGCCGGCACGGCGGCGGGTGGCAAGTCTTCGGCCGGCCGAAAAGCCGCAAGCCGGTCGTGATCGCTCAACAGTTCGGTCGTTTCCCGGATCCGCCGCACAAGGAAAACTTCGTCGCATGCGTTCGCAACCGCGAACTACCCAACGCGGACATCGCCAAGGGCCATCGCTCGTGCCTGATGATCCACTACGGCAACATCAGCTACCGATTGGGCGGCCGGAAGATTACGGTCGATCCGGCGACCGAACAACTCCAAAACGATTCCGAGGCCCAAGCCCTATTCAAGAGGACGTATCGGGCTCCTTACACGATTCCCGAAGAGGTCTAGCAGCCTGTTGACAAAGTCGTGTGCCACTGCTTGCTTGCAAGCAGTGCCGCCGAATTGATCTGAAAACGCCTGCAAGAACGGCTCATCGCACTAATGCGTACCTGGGAGACGTACAGGGGGAGTACCGGTGCCTCTTCTCTGCTCATCAATGCGCCGAAGTCCTTGGTCTTGGAGTTATGGCGGTCCACCACCAGAGAAGAGGCACCGGTACTCCCCTGACGTCTGCCTTGAGGTACGCAAACTCGCGATGAACCCCATTTTTCAGGAGATCCGCAAAGTCGCTCGTGTGGCACGTCGGCGTATCTTTTGCGACATGAACCGATCGTGTACACTACGAGTTCGAATCGAAAATCCGAGTCGGCACGTGTCGGGATTGTGAGGTGTCGCTTTGTTGAATCTCGAATACACGGGCAGCCTGAGCGACCATGACGCGCTGAGGGAGGCGTTCGTCGCCGGTGGTCTTCGCACCGAGGCGGCAGCTCGGAAGGCTCGGCTCTTTGCCAAGGTGGCCGGCGATGGCTTTTCGGGCGATTGTGCCTTTTTCGTGCCGGGGCGAATCGAGGTGCTTGGCAAGCATACCGACTATGCGGGCGGTTGCAGTATGGTTGCCGCGGCAGAGCAGGGGTTTTGCCTTGTTGCCCGGCCTCGCGAGGATGGACGCGTTGAGGTGATCGATGCGGGCCGTGGCGAGTCGATCGATTTCGAGATCGGCCCGACGCTGGTGCCGCGCGGGGGGCACTGGTCGAACTATCCGATGACCGTCGCGCGGCGGATCGCACGCAACTTTCCCGAGGCACGCCGTGGAGCGACCATCCGCTTCGCCAGCGACCTTCCAGCGGCGGCCGGTATGAGCAGCTCGACGGCAATGATCGTCGGCGTCTTCCTCGCGTTGGCAGAAGCGAACCAGCTCGCACCCCCGGCGGACTGTCCCACGCTGTTTACCGATTTCACGAAACTGGCCGGCTACCTCGGTACCGTCGAGAATGGTCAGAGCTTCGGTTCGCTGGTTGGTGACGTCGGAGTCGGGACGTTCGGCGGGAGCGAAGATCACACGGCCATTCTCTGCTGCCGAGCGAACCATATCAGCCGCTATGCATACTGTCCCGTGCAGTTCGAGGGGGCAACCGCCTTGCCCGAGGGTCTTCTGTTCGCGATCGCGACGAGCGGCGTGGCGGCGGAGAAAACGGCGGCGGCACGCGAGCAGTACAACCGAGCCTCGCGGTTGGCGTCGGCCCTGGCCCGGTTGTGGCAAGCCGAGACGGGCCGTGACGAACCGCATTTGGCGGCCGTATTGGCCAGCTCGCCGGATGCGGGCCGGCGACTGCAGCGGCTGGTCGCCGAGGCCGATGACGTGGAGTTCTCGGCATCTGCCCTGACTGCCCGGCTCGAACATTTCGTCGTCGAGAATGAAGAACTGATCCCCGCTTGCGATGCGGCCCTTAGGCAGGGCGATCTGCATCGTTTCGGGCAACTCGTCGATCGATCGCAGCAGGCGGCCGAGCGGTTGCTGGGAAATCAGATCCCCGAGACGTCGTTTCTGGCGGCTTCCGCACGAGAGCACCACGCCCTGGCCGCATCGGCGTTCGGTGCCGGATTCGGCGGCAGCGTTTGGGCACTGGTGGAAACGGCCGGGGCCGACACGCTGCTCGACCGCTGGGCCGACGCCTATCGGCGGCAGTTCCCGCAGCACGCTTCGGCGAGTTCGTTCTTCCTCAGCGGAGCCGGTCCGGCGGTTTTGCGTGTTTGTTAGGGGGGCGGCTGGTCGAGGTATCGGCGAAGGGCTTCCACCAGCCGGGTGCCGAACGAGCGTGCCAAGTCGGGCGTGACGGTGGTTTCGCCGACGTTCGCATAGGGAATCTCGAAGCTCGTGGCGAGTCGCATGCCCTTCAATTCGCCTGCCCACCTCGAACAGCTCTTACCGGCACGATAGTTATTCTCGGTGTTCCAGGATTGTCCGAAGGGCAGGTTGTCGGCGGCCTTGTAGGGCAGCGAACCACGGCAGACCGATTCCAGAATCTTGCTCAGCGCGCATTGTTCGTTCCAGATCTTCGGGTCCCGGTTGCCCACGAGATAGATCGCCTCGTTGTGGTTGCCTCGGATATAGGGGCAGTGCAGATCGATCGCGACCGACAAACGCCCGTCCGACCACTGAGGAACGAAACTGCGCAGTGCGGCGACCGACCGGTAGAGGCTGCTGCCGTCGTAGTCGCGATTGTGGTCGCGGGGTCTGCGGTTCTTTCCCTGGTCGCCCTGCTCGACACCGTCTTTGTCCACCAACGGGACGGCAAGGACCTCGACGTTCTCGCGAAACCACTTGCCGTCGTCCGTGTCGGCCAGCACGGCAGCCAGCATGCCCTCGAGGACGAAGCTTGCCGTCGACTCGCAAGAATGATGGCGGCAGGTCAGTAGAATTCGATGGGCCGGATTGCCATCCACCCGCCCGACGTGGAGACGTTCGACGGAACGCCCCTTTCGTGTGCGGCACAGCTCGTCGACGACCAGGTGTTCGTTCGCCTCGTGCTGCTTTAGAAACCGTCTGAGGTCCGATTCCTGATAGGAGGGCGCGAAGGCGAACTGCACGCACGGGACGTCCGCCAGAAAGGTGTAGGAAAACGAGGTGTTCTCGACGTTCTCGGCCCCCAGCCACGACCATGTCCGCCCGGCATCGAGGCTTACGGCCGGACCCCGGGTGCCGAGCACGTTGCGGTTCGTGAAACGGAAGGTCAACGTCTTGCCCTCCGCGCCGTAAGCGCGGAAGCTCCAGTAGAACCACCAGCCCTCCGTATCGCGCAAATCTTGACGCAACGCGACCACGTCGCCGTCGATCGACTCGACCAGGATGTTTCCGCCGGGGTAATCCGCATCGATCCGCAACTCGGCTCGGGCCGTGCCGGGGCCGCTGATGACGATCGCGGCAAGAAGCGGGAGCAGGGAGAAGTGCAGTGTTCTCATGTCGGGCGCTCCTGAGTACTACAAGGTTAGCCGGTGGGCTTGCCCACCGTTGGTCTGTTTACCGGTCTCAAAACAGCGGTGGGCAAGCCCACCGGCTAACGAGCAACAGTGGTGCGTCGCGTCGCACCCCATGGACACGATTCATTGTTCGTCCGGACGCACCCAACGAAAACAAAAAAAGCCGGCCTCGTTGTCCGGCACGCCGTTCTCGCCTTCGTATGGCATCCCGTGTTCTTCGTCGAGCCAGCCTTGGAGGTCAAGGAGCCGGCAGCGCTCGCTGCAGAACGGCATGGCCGGGGTCTTCTCCGACTCGAACGGTTTCTCGCAGGTTGGACAGTGGACGACGGTCACCGGGAAATCCGTTTCGTTGGCTCAGATCGGAGGGAACAATGCACGCAGACGGCGGCCTACTTGTCTTCGTCTTTTGCCGCAGCAGCCGCTTCGGCCTTGATCTCGGCGGGCTTCAGACGGCGAATGCGAATCTTGCGCAAGGCGGCCTTGGTGTCCCACGACGAGACTCCCAACGGCTGGCACAGGTCGACCTCGTCGCGGATGCCGATACGGTGTCCCTTGCGCGGCTGATCGACGAACTGCTCGTCGCCGATCCAGGCTTGGATCTTCGCGTCGGTCACTCGGATGCGGAACGTGTACCACTGCTTGTCCTTGAAATCGAAAAACTTCGTGGTGAAGTTGTCCGAGGCGTCGTAGAAGTCGATGCACGAGAGACCGACCACCGTGCCACCCCAACCGCCGGTGACCAGCGAGCAGCAGTTTTCGCCGACGGGAAACGTGGTGGTGGCAAAGAAATCGGACCCGTCGAGCCGGGAACCTTCGACCAACAACTCGTAGTTATTCTTCGGCGGCTTGCCCGCGAAGGTGATGCCGGTCATCGAATTACCCATCTCCATAACGATCGTGCCGTCCTTGACGGTAACCTCTCCCTCGCCGCCGAACTCGGGCACCTTCCAGCCTTTGAGCGTTTTGCCGTCGAACAGTTCCTGCCACGCGTACGGATCCTTCTTCTCGGCCGCCGGTTTCTCACACGACGTTTCCGGGACAGCCTTCTTGTCTTTCGTTTCCTGGGCCCAAGAGTTGCTTTGCAGCAGAACCGCCGTTAGTCCGACGGCGACGAAAACCCTGGTGAAACGAGCAATACCGAATCGATCCGTTTGACGTAGCTTTCTCATTGGTCCGTTCCCTGTTGGTGGATGGGTCCCTGTTGGTGGATGGGTTGAAAGTTCATCACTGGCTCGCTGACGTTCAGTCGAATCACTATAACACGCGGCGACACGAGTGAGAACCCCCGCCTGAGGGGAGAAGGGGCCATGCGTCAGGACGCAAAGGACCGAATTCCGCTCTGCTGTGCGGCTGCGGCGTGCTGCGTCCAATGGGGTGCTTTGGGAGGTTGCTCCAAGGGCGGCTTCTCGGCGGACGGGCCAAGCGTGAAGAAGAAGGTCGTTCCCTTGCCAGGGGCCGATTCGAGCCAGATTCGTCCGCCGTGCGTTTGAATGATCTTTCGGACGATCGTCAGACCTGCTCCCGTCCCCTCGTATTCCGTGCGACCGTGCAGCCGCCGAAAGATCGTGAAGATATCCTCGTGGTATTTCGGTTCGATTCCGATGCCGTTATCCCGCACGTAGATCGTCGCCGGTGACGTGGGAAGGCAACCGATCTCGATTCGGGGTCGCTGGTGGTCGTTGAACTTCAAGCCGTTGCCGATCAGGTTGCTCAGCACCATCCCGATCAGGGTCGCGTCGCCGGGAACCGCCGGCAAGGAGTCGGTGATCCGCACCAGTGCGCAACGATGGTCGATCGATGGGCGAAGCATCTCGATCACTTCTTCCGCCACCCGGCCCAGATCGATCTTGCACTGCATGGGCCGACTGCCGCCGACGTGGCAGTAGGTCAGCAGGTCGCCGATGAGATTCTCGAGTCGGCCGCACAGACGTACGAGCGTGTCTAGGCGTTGCTTGCCGTCGACGTCGAGCTTGTCTTGGTAGTCTTCCAGCAGAATCCCGCAGTAGGCGGCGATTCCGCGCAACGGTTCCTTCAGGTCATGCGACGCAATGTAGGTGAAGTCGTCCAACTCGCGATTGATCCGCCTCAGTTCGGCCGCCTGCTGCTCGATACGTGCCCGGGCGGCTTCGACCTCGCGAGCGTGACAACGCAGCTCGACTTCCGCTCGCTTTCGTTCGATGGCATGCCTGATCGTCCGCACGAGCAAGCGACCGTCGAGGTGGTCCTTGGCCACATAGTCTTGCGCTCCCTGCTGGATGGCGGTCAATGCCAAACCATCGTCGTCGAAATCGGTAAGAACGATGACCGGCGCGCTGGCGGCGGCAGAACGTACTGCGGCAAGCGCCTCCAACTCCGTCGCGTCAGACAATTGAAGATCGACCAGAACCGCCGAGAAACCGGTCGGTTCTAATTTGCAGTGGGAAAGCAGTCCGAAGGCTTCGGCCAGACCGCGGACCCAGCTTACCTCGAATGCTTTGAACCGTCCCGAGCAAATCTCCATGGCCCCTTGCGATTCGCTCAGCAGGCGTTCGACCATCCGGGCGTCGTCCGGATTGTC